>WJMB01000003.1 GCA_014728185.1 Candidatus Coatesiibacteriota bacterium | reverse complement strand
TTTCTGCCCTTCCTGGTCGGCGGTTTTATCATCGCCGCGATTTTCTCTTTCAACTCCAAGCGGATCGGCAGCCTTTACTGGGCGGACCTGGCCGGGGCCGCCCTGGGTTGCCTGGCGGTGATCCCCCTTTTGAATCTATTCAGCGCGCCGAACCTGCTGGCCTGGATAGCCCTCTTGCCGGCGGCCGGGGCATTGCTGTTGCGCTCCGAGCAAACCGATGAGAGCGAAAAAAGGCATCGACGCCGCAAGAACTGGGCCGCCGGCGCCGTGATTGTTCTTGTTGCCCTGGCGGCGGCCAGCCAGTTGATAATGCCGGGCCTCTATACAATCAAGTACGCCAAGGGCACGACTCAGAAAACAGCCAAGCCGACGTATGTCCACTGGAACCACCTGGCACGCTTGACCACCTACAAGAGCATCTTTTTCAAAGACGATTCACTTAGGCCCTTCGGCTGGGGGATGAGCTCCCAGCTCGGTGATTATGAGATCGAGCAGTACTGGATCGAGCAGGACGATTCCGCCGGAACGCCGATAACCCACTTCAACGGCGATATCGAGAAGCTGGATTTCCTGCCCTACGACGTGACCAACGCCGCTTACAGCATGGGCGATTACGACTCCGTCCTGGTTATCGGCGGCGGCGGCGGCCGGGATATCCTCGCCGCTCGCTACTTCGGCGTGCCCGAGATAACCGCCGTGGAGATAAACCCCGGAATGGTCGAGATCGTCGAGGAGGTTTATCCCGACTTCTCGGGCAAGCCCTACAGCCTTCCCGGAGTAACCGGCGTTGTCGACGAGGCCCGCAGCTTCCTGACCCGACAAGAGGGTCAATACGACCTGATCATGATATCGATGATCGACTCCTGGGCGGCCACGATGGCCGGCGCCTTCGCCCTCTCCGAGAACAACCTCTACACCCGAGAGGCTCTGAATCTCTACCTGGATCATCTCAGCGAGGACGGGGTACTCACGCTCTCCCGCTGGTATGTCCTGACCGATCACAAAGAGACCCACCGCTTGACCAACCTCGTCGCCACGGCCCTGGAAAACCGGGGGGTGGACAATCCGGGTGAACACATCGCCGTCGTTGGCGGCGGAATGATCTCCACGGTGATCACCCGACCACGGCCCTACACCACTGAAGAAATTGCGGCCCTGAGCGACTATATTGAAAGGATGGATTTCCAGCCTCTCTGGCTGCCGGACGGCGCGGCGGAGGACGACTTCCTCGCAGCGCTTCTCACCGGCGATCGCGACGAGGTCATCGCCGATTCGCCCGTCGATCTATCGGCCCCGACCGATGATCAGCCCTTCTTCTTCATGTTCACCGACGACCCCCTGGGCGTGGATCGCACAGAAACCGAAAAGGCCAGTCTGATGAGCTACACCGTCATCGTTCTGCGTCGGTTGTTCTACATCATGATCGGCCTGGCTCTGCTGTTGATCATCCTGCCCCTGGCCTTGAAGAAGAAAGAGCCCGGCGAGCCCTTCACCCTGGGGCGCGTGCTCTTCAAGCAAACCCGCCAATGGCTCTACTTCGCCGCCATCGGCTTGGGCTTCATGCTGGTCGAGCTCGCCCTGATCCAGCGCTACGTGCTCTTCCTGGGCCATCCCAGCTACGCCACGACGGTGGTGATCTTCTCGATCCTGATCTTCGCCGGCCTGGGCAGCGCCACCACGGTGCCCCTAACGCGCAAGCTGTCTATCCGCAAACTCCAGCCCCTGGTTTTCGGCGCGATCGGCCTGCTGGTGCTCTTCCAGGCCTTCGTGGTCCCGGCGATTCTCGATGGCTCGCTTCTCGGTGCGGCCCTGGGCTGGCGCATCGCGCTGTCCATCCTGCTGTTGGCTCCCCTGGGCTTCGTGATGGGCATGGCACTGCCTCTGGGCATCCGGCGTCTCGACGATATCGACGCTGCCGGGATGGTTCCCTACGTTTGGGGCATCAACGGCGTGTTCAGCGTCTTCGCCTCGGTGCTCTCCATCATCATCGCCCTGAGCCACGGCTATACCGCCGGGCTGCTCGTCGGCCTGGGGGCCTACCTGATCGCCCTACTCTGCTCCCTGGGCTCCTGGAGGCGCAAGGTGGCCCGGGCCACAGGCCCCTAGAACACTCCTTCTTTGCGCCGTGGATGCCCAGGGGTGTCGCCGTTATACCTGTCCGTCCGTCCGAGGCATGGTTCAATCGCGTTGGAGGACCTTGGACGATGAACGGACGATCACGCCGGGCAATCTGCCCAGTATTCAATGAACCGGCCGGGTGAACTCCCGGCCGGTTGTTTATCACTGGGCTGGCGCTTTCAATCCCGACGCGTCTAGTCGAAAAAGCGCAACAGATCCAGGTTGATGGGCACGTTCTCCACCCCGGAGCGCCGGAAGCCGACCTCCCGGCTGCCGGCCAACGAGCTGACCTCGGCCTCGCCGCGCAGAGAGTAGGCCACGTCGGGCCAGTCTCCGGCCAGCGCGGCCTCGAAGAGCGGCTCGAAGGCCAGTGTCAGCGGCAGGAACACCGTGGTCGTCTCGCCGGCGGCTAGATGCAGGTCTTCGGCGCTGCCCTCGCCGACTTCTACCTCGTTGAGCCAGAGAACGTAATCGGTATGCCGGACCGTGGCCGAGAAGGCGTTGGGGTTGGTGACGGACAGCTCGACCTCGACATTGAGGCCGTCGCCGCCGATGTCCCAGCCGGCCAGATCGACGAGCTCGATCTCCGGCTCCTCGAAGGTGGTGTCGCAGGCCGTGCCGAGGGCTAGGAGCGGGATGACGCCGAGGACGACCGGCAGCGCTGTGCTGAAGAGCGATTTGGACAAGGTGACCTCCGCTGGGGATAAGGGGTGTAGCTGTGAGCGGTAATCGGTGGGTTCGCCGCGCAAGATGCTTCAATACGTGATTATCACTCGTTTATGGGCAGAAGAATATAGCTGGGGATTATCACCTTAAACTGAACAGACGTTGAAAAGCCAATGAGCGGCACTTATTGCGGATGTGCTGACAACTACATCACGAAAGGCTCCAGATCGAAAAACTAATGGCATCGAATACCCCGCCCGAACCTGATAGTGATTGTATCCTGTTGATAACAGTTATGATGATTATCGAACACCCGTCACAAGACGGGCGGTCAAAAAAGTGGCGGCTGTCAAAGTAGGTAATCTGTGGCAAGTCTAGAAGGCAGCATACTTGAATAAGCTCTGAGGGCAGTGAGCCGCCAAAAACTAAGCTCGTTTATAACAGGCAATGAGGATATGCTAAAGATGATTGATCAACAACGTACATCTCAGGTTGGTGAAGAACGGCCCGGCAAGCCGCTTCCAAACAGCCTGATTTGGTCCGATCAGGTTCCATGATGTCTAGCACAGTTAGCCGCTGTTTTTTTCCAGTCGATTTGCGGTAACAAGCCTCGCCTCGCTCCCTCAGCGGGCCAGCATCCCTCGCAGCGCCCGGGCGGCCTGGACGGCCTTGCCCCGGGGATGGTTGTTGAAGAAGAGGAAGACCCGCTCGATGGGTCCCTGAAGCAGGCGGATCATCCGGGCCAGGTCGGAGTCGTCGCCGGTCAGCGGCGGCAGGGCGGGGATCGTCTCGGTGATCGGCTCCCGCTCCAGTGCGCGCAGGCGCTCGGCCCAGGGGGCCAGCTCATCCTCGCCGTAGGCGTAATCGTAGCGACTGATGTTGTCGCCTCGCCACCAGGAGCGGGCGTTGCGACCGTGGAAACGCACGTAGACGGTTGGAGTGGTGGCGGCCAACAGCGGCGGCGGGAGCCCCTCGAGGGGCGGCATGTCCACGCTGACCCAGCCCAGGCCCAGCTCATTCAGCAGGCTCAGGGCCTCCTCGCTGAGCCACTCCCGGCGTCGGAACTCGACCACGGCGTCCAGGCCGGCGAACTCGGCGGCGACGGCGCGCAGGTAGTTCAGGCCGGTCTGATCGGGACGGAAACGGTGGGGGAACTGCAGAAGGGTGGGTCCCAGCTTGCCCTCGGCGGCCAGGGGGGTCACGGCGGCGCAGTAGGCCTCGATAAGCGCCCGGTCCGAGGTGGTGTAGTCCCGGGGGTGGGTCACTCCGCCGGGGGCCTTGACGCAGAAGGTGAAGCCGGGCGGGGTCTTGGCGGCCATCGCGGCGAAGACCCGCGCCGGAGGCAGCCGGTAGTAGGTGGCGTTGATTTCGACGGTTTCGAAGACCGGGGCGTCGTCGCCCTCGTCGGGGGCCAGTAGGTCGGGTTGGACGTTGCGCCGCCCGGCGTAGAAGGTCAGCATCTCGCGCTTGGGCAGGTCCGCGGGGTAGTAGACCCCGCGCCAGTCCTCGTAGGAGAAGCCGCTGGTACCCAGGTGGATTCGCATCGTCGTCATCGCTGAGGTCTGGATCGGGTGGGAGGGTCCGGTGGAGCGGTCACACGCCTGCAAGGACCGCGGGGCTGCGATAAGGCCCCCGCTTGGGTTATTATAGACGCATTCGCCTCCGATGAACAGCGGGCACCCAGGAGCTATTCAGGCTCGACGGTTGAAACTCGCCCCCAAGGCGGGGCGTATAACAACCACGACACTACCGACCCGTCATACCAACAGAATATGAAAGCCGGCGCCATCACTCAGTTGCGAATCCAGACCCAGCGGGGCCTCGCCCTGGCGCTGCTGCTGCTGGCCGGTCTGCGGCCCGCGGCGGCGGCACTGCCCGACGCCCTCGACGTGCTGACCCGGGCGCTCTTCGAGGAACCGGTCAGCGATTACAGCGGCGTCAAGCAGATCGTGCTCTACAACGGCGCCGCCGCCGAGGCCATCGAGATGGAGGTCAGTTGCCAGGCCTCGGGCTCGACTCGCACCGACTACCTGGCCCCGCCCTCGATGCGCTCCCGCGTGGTCATTGACGATGGCGACTACCTCTACTCCTACGACCCCCAGCTAGAGATCACCGTGCGCTCCAACTCCCCCTCGCGCACCGCGGCCTTCCTCGATATCAACGAGCGCCGGGAGTTGATCGAGGCCAACTACATCCTGAGCCTGAGCACGGGTGAGCAGGTCGCCGGACGCGACGCCTACCGCATCGAGGTGGTCAGCCGCCACAACTACACCCCCTCGCGCTCGGTCTGGATCGACAGCGAAAAGTTCGTCGTGCTGCAGTCCAAGGAGATCTGCGGCGACTCATCGGCCAACTACAGCTACAGCTGGATCGACTTCGACGAGGACATCGAGGACACCATCTTCGACGGCGATCAGTTCGGCGGCTCCGTCGTCGAGGAAGAGCCGCTCTCGGCCCGGGTCTCCGACTCGACCCTGTCCGCACGTCTCGACTTCGCCCCCGTGGTGCCCGACGAGCTGCCCGGCGGTTTCATCCTCGTCGAGCGGATGCTGACCCAGCGCGACGGAGCCACCTATGCCGCCCACTTGACCTACTCCGACGGTCTCGAGGGGCTCTCGGTTTTCGAGGAGCGCACCGGTTCCCGGGGGCTCAGCGGCACCAACATCAGCCTGGGCGACGTCAAGCTGCGCCTGAATCGCAGCGCCAACTACTCCGTGCTCCAGTGGGAGCACAGAGGGGTGACCTACACCCTGGTGGGCCAACTGACCCGCTACGGCCTGTTGCAGATCGCCGGAGCTTTGATTAACGATTAAGAGCTTGCCGGGTGATCAGTCGTCGGTGTATCAAAAATGGGATTATCACACGTTCATGAACAGGCATCTATCGCTAATAGCTTGTTATTATGTGCCTTATAGCTGTGCGGGCTGCCACGGTCCATGCGTTGTCTGGTGGCATAAAAGATGCGCTCTAAGCGTGCGTTGCTACCAGAACGCTGCGAGTCTAAAACGCTGCGAGTCGGGTAGTCGCGACTCCTGACTTGCCTCCCGGGCCTCACAGCTCAAGGAGGCTATCTGCTTTCTACTAGCGGCTTTATCAGATATGAAACTATTGGCTTGTCGAGCTGGGGCCATTCGTGAGGTGGTTGTCGGCACTTCCGCTCCAAGTGCCGCTGATTGTCCCTTCAACGTCGGTTCGGTTTCATGTGATGATGCTTAAATGATCGACAATAGAAAAATCCGGCCGGGTCTTCGGACCCGGCCGGTGTTATTGATGCCGTTAATCCCCCGCTCTGTAGGCTTGGGATTTCAATCCCGACCGTGTCAGCTACAAACGGCGGGGATGAAGGAGCCTATCCCTCATCCCCGTCCCGCGTTTCAGCGATTCTACTGAGCGTCCGGCTACTTGTCCGAGCTATCGTAGAGCAGGCCGTGCTCTGAGCCCTCGATGAACTCCAGGATGGTCCGAACCTCGTCGGTGAGTTCCAGCTCCTCGCGGATACGCTTGACGGCGTTGGCGGTGCTCAGGCCCGAACGGAAGATGATCCGGTAGGCCCGCTTGACCTGGCGGATCTGCTCCTCTGTGAAACCCCGGCGCTGCATACCGACGACGTTGACCGCGCCGACGCGGGCCGAGGGGTAGCTGAACACCACCACGAAGGGCAGCACGTTCTTGGTGATCATCGAACCACCGCCGATGTAGCAGTGGCCGCCGATGGTGGTGAACTGGTGAATGCCCACCAGCCCCCCGACAATGGCGTGGTCCTGGATGATCACATGACCCGCCGGGGTGGCTGCGTTGGCCATGATCACGTGATTACCGATCACGCAGTCGTGGGCCACGTGAACGTTGGCCATCAGCAGGTTGTGGTCGCCGACGACGGTCTTGCCGCTGGCAGCGGTTCCGCGATGGATGGACACCGACTCGCGTATGACGTTGTCGTCGCCGATGATCGTGCGGACTTCCTCACCGTGATACTTGAGGTCCTGGGGCACCACCCCGATTGTGGTGAAGGGGAAGATGGTGTTGCGCTCGCCGATGACCGTGTCGCCCTCGACGACGACGTGGCTCTTCAGCCGCGTGCTCGCGCCGATGCGCACGGGTCCCTCGATAACGCAGAATGGACCGACGGTCACGTCGTCGGCCAGCTCGGCCCGCGGATCGACCACGGCGCTGGGATGGATCTCGGCCACGGCTACCCCTTCTCGTTATTGCGGTCGTTCTTGATCTCCGTTGCGCCCTGGGGAACCTGAAAGTAACAGGTCATCGTGGCGATGGTCACCGGCCGGCCGTCGACGGAGGCGATAGTCTTCATCCGGCAAAGACCCCGGTGGATGGAGAGGATATCGGCGGTGAGAATCAATTGGTCCCCGGGGACCACGGGTCGCTTGAACTTGGCATCCTCGACGCCCCGGAAGAGGATGATCTGCCCCTCCTCGAGGTTGTAGGAATAGTGCAGCAGGATGCCGCCGGCCTGAGCCAGGGCCTCGATCTGCAGCACGCCGGGCATGATCGGCTCGCCGGGGAAATGGCCGATAAAGTAAGGCTCGTTGTTGGTGACGTTCTTCAGGGCCTTGATCCGCTTCAGCGGCTCCACCTCGAGGATGCGGTCCACCAACTGGAAGGGATAGCGGTGGGGCAGCTTGCTCATGATCCCTTTAACATCCATCACGACTTCGGACATCGCGCACCTCCGCAGAACCGATGGGAACGGTCGTCGGTGTGGCTGGTCGATTATCGACGAAACTTTTAGCATTTTAACATATTGATGGAGCGCCGCGGGCGCCGGCGACGGTTCATCCTCGACCCGCACCGTGACCCACGCCGTCCATTTGCATTCCGCAGGGCGGGAGCGAAGGGGATATGCAGCAACAGGGCGGGGTCGGAGGACCCCGCAGTGCATTTATACGTTGAACCTTCGTCATCGGCTGATCACAAAGCGTCGCGTGGCGCTCGCGGTGTTGGTGTCGAGATTGGCCAGGTAGACGCCGGGGGGGTAGCTGTCGGTGGAGAGGGTGAGGCTGTGGCGGCCGGGGGTGGGATCGAGGGCTTCCGTGGATATCCGGCGGCCGGAGAGGTCGTAGACCGTGATCGAGGCGGAAGTGGTGCCGGCGGGGAGTTGGTATTCCAGCGTGACGGCGCTGGTTGCCGGGTTCGGGTAGGGTTGATGTAGTTGGACGGCCACTCCGTGCGGATCCGGGATAGTGACTTCAATCGGCCCGTAAGGGTGGGTGATGCCGTCGCCGCGGATCGCCTTGAGCGTGTACTCCCAAGTCTGGCCGGGCTCCAGGTCGGTGTCGAGGAGGGTGTACGGCCCGCCGTCGGCGGGGATGGGCTGCGTCGTGACAGGATGCACGCCAGCGTAACGATCTTCCTTGATCACGCGATCCACCACGTAGCTGTGGAAGGGCCACTCGGGTGTGTCCGTCCAGGAGAGGGAAACGGAGCCGTCGTCGTTGACCTCGGCGGCGAAGTT
>WJMB01000341.1 GCA_014728185.1 Candidatus Coatesiibacteriota bacterium | reverse complement strand
TCGTTACGCTGGCGTGCATCCGGTGACGGAACTGCCCCTGCCCGCCGACGGCGGACCGTACGAGCTGCTGGACACGGCCCTGGAGCCCGGCCAGACCTGGGAGTACACCCTCAAGGCGATCCGCGGCGACGGCATCACCCACCCTTACGGGCCGATTGAAGTTTTTTCGCCTGGCAATGAGGGGGCATCACCCTTTTTAGCAGTGCCTTATCCCAACCCAGCTGTCAACTCGATCACACTCGAATACGAACTGCCATCGAGTACCACCACGGCCGGCATCACGGTCTACGACCTCTCCGGCCGCCGGATATCCACGGAAGCCCTCGATCCCACCCCCGGCCGTCACAGCCTCACCCTCTCCACCGACAGCTACCCTCCCGGCGTCTACCTGGCCCGCCTAGACACCAACACCGCGAGCGCCACGAGACGCTTTGTGATCAGCCGATGACGATGATGCAACCAAACACACACAGGCGGGGTCCTCTGACCCCGCCCTTGCTGCATATCCCTTTCGCTCCCGCCCTGCGGGGCGGGGAGAGTCAATCCCCCGTCTGCATCAGGTGGCGCAGCTCTTCGGGACGATCGGCGTAGTAGAAGATATGGCTGCGGTTCAAGTCGTCGACGGCCAGGCAGTTGGGGTAGCCGCCGGCGCGCTCGGGCTCGACGGGACCGAGCTCCCAGCCGGTTTCGGTCCTCTCACCATAGAACAACCACCGTCCCTCGTCGGTGTCCCGGGCGCAGCAGAGGCGCGCGCGCCCGGTGGAGTCGAGCTCCAGATCGATGTCGTAACCAGCGCCGGACTCGAAGAGGGTTTCGATGGCCCACTCGCCGTCGACCTTCCGCGCGTAGTGAAGGTCGCGGGCGTCGTTGTCGCTCCAGATAAGGTGGGGGGTGCCGTCGGGGGCCAGCGCCAGGTCTATCTCGGCGTCGTCGGAGTCGATGACGGTCACGGCGTCGCTCTCCCAGCGGCCCTCTTCGCGGTAGGTGTAGGAGACAATCGAGCCGTCGAGGTGGGCGAAGTGGGGCATGCCGTCGTTGGAGAGGACCAACTGGTTGATTCGCCAGGTGTTGACGAGCAGTCCGGTGACGCTGAACGTCCAAGCTCCCTCGCGGGAGCGGCCGATCATCACCCCCTCGAACTCCTCGCCCTCGCTGACGATGGGGAAGAGCAGGTAGGGTTCGGCGGCGGCGTCGAGATGGACTTCGGCGCCGATCCGCGAGGGGGCGGAGTAGAGGCCGTTCATCGCCCAGCCCTCGTCGATGAGTCGCAGGTGCATCAGGTCGTAGCCGACGCGGCCGGCGTCGTCCTCGCGGCGCAGGGTGAAGATGGACTGGGGCCGGTCCTCGGGGGTTAGTTCGAGATCGAGGGCGGTCGCCTGGCCGCCCCCGGTCTGGATCATCGCCGAGTCCCAGGCTCCGCCGTCCCAGGTGATGTAGAGCAGCTCGCCCATCTCCCAGCCCGAGACCAGCAGGTGGGGGAACCCTTGGGAGTCCAGGGCGCCGTCGAGGTCGAAAACGGTCATCCCCTCGACCAGGGTCCGGGAGCGCCAGCCGTCGGCGGTCGAGGTCCAGTAGCGCTCGGGGAGTCCGGCGGCCTCCCCTGTTTCGTCGGCCTGAGTGTCGGTGTCGCCGTCATCGCAGGCGGCAAGGAGGAGCGGAACGGTCAGCAGGATGAAGAGCGGCACGGCTTTACGTTGCACTTCGTGTTTCCCCTTGGTGTTACTCGCGACCCCGGGCCGCGAAGATGCCAGGCCTGTTCGAAGGGCGATTCAAGAGATCGCCTCGCAGTCGCTTCTACTTTGACTAACCCCTGCTTGACTGTCAAGGGACTGATGTTGGAATGCGGTTGGATTGAAACGGTCCCCCGGTGTCCAACGTGAGGGTAAAAAGGTAACCCGATGGGAGGTATCGCCCCAGAGCCAATCGTGACGCAGATGAGGCGAGGCTGATTACTGATCGGAGGTCATCGTGTAACGAACTGATATTACAAGACATACAATAGACAAGCATCGAATGGGTCCGCGGTGTTACGGTTAACGGTTTTCCGGCATCCTTTTTGCAATACTAGCGTGCAATAACAACCCGGACCGGCGATCAATGGACGCGCGATTCGGCTCAGCGGCCCGCCCTCTCGATTGACACCCCTCCAATCACACTGCTATACTGCCCTAAAGGTCGAACAACCAAACAGCGAAACCACCAGGCAGGTGATGACTTGCGCAAGCCCTCGGCAGTCCTGTCGGCCGTGCTGATTCTTCTGGCCGCCTGCGGTTCGGCGAAAGCCGTCAAGATACGTCCCTTGACCGGCCTGGTAACCGGCGCCCGCGCCGGTTACTGGAACCACGCCGGCGGCTCCCTTTATTTCAACAACGGCATCGACGGCGGGGCCAAGGTCGGTTTTCGCTTCGAACCCGGCGACCTCGAGGTCTTCGGTTTCTTCGACTTCTGTTACATCCTGCCCAAGGAGGGCGGCCTGCTGGGCGAGGATGAAACGGCCACGCTGATGACCTTCGGGTTGATGAGCCGGGTCATCTTCATCCCTGACAACTGGATCACCCCCTTCGTCTCGGCCGGACCTTCCTTCGAGATCCGCAAGACCTCGCTGGGACTCACCGACGACGGCGAGGGCTTCAGCTACCGCAACGACTCCGCCGACTTCAGCCTCTCCGTCGAGCTCGGTGTCGAGTTCCCCCTGCCGCCCCATTCCAACGTCGAGGTCGGCGCCCGGTTGCACCACGTCGTCGCTCCCAACGACGAAGAGGGCTTCGCCGGCCTGAGCTTCTACGCCGGCTACAACTACTACTTCTAACGCTGCGCATCGCTCCGGTTTTACAGCTTCCCGGCCGCAGGGCCGGGTTTCTTTCCGAGATTATTACACACGTCGGGATTGCTTATTTCCTCTAACATCCTGTGAAATAAAACATGGTAGCTCGATAAGCCGTCACAGCCCGGCAGATGCTGTGTGGTGCTTGTTGCCAACCGCACTTCGTGCCCTGGATAAGCGGAAAGCCGTCGATCCCCACGGGTTGGACCGACGGCTTCAAGCGGTGAGGGACGGACTACCCGCGGGCCGCGGCTTGGTTATGCCGTTGGATCAGCCCAGGCTGGTCCATGTCGGCGTAATCAGCTAAGCAGGCGTCGAGGACAAATCGCGAAAGCGTTAAAGAACGTGATCGGACCAGAATCAGGGCTGGTATTGAAATGTTCACTGAGCGGGCAGTCGCCGTCCGGGTGCATCGAGCTTTGATCCCGCTATAACCATACGTATCCTTATTGCTTGTTATTGTTACCCTTATGAACCGAGCTGAAATCTGGAGGTGTTACAGTCAAGCTGCTGGATTAGTTACTTTTCCACCGAGCACGACCCTTGTCGCCGCCACTTCTTGATTGCTCTAATGTGACAGGCACTTGTAATATTGCGTTGTATTATCAGCGGATTACATTCACCACCCGGTACGACGAGGGCAAACGATCCCTTAATAGTTTAGGCATAAGTTGAGGATTCCGGGTTCAGGTGGGTTCGGTTTTTTCCCTATGGCATCATGTAACCTGATCGGACCAAATCAGGCTGATCGGCAGCGGCCAGCCAAGCCGTAGTTTCCCACCCGGGCATACTCCTTATGGCATCATGTAACCTGATCGGACCAATTGAGCAGTGCATTCTGCAGGTAGTCGAGCGTGTTTTCATCGTTTCTGTGGTTAAATCGGAACTCCATTTCCCTGATAAAGAGCCTGAAGTTGCGTTTAAAGCCACCGTGATAGGCTTTTAGGCGGCGCTTGGCGTAGCCCCAGAAGTTCTCGATACCGTTGATATGGTTCTTTCCGTTGGCGAACTCTTCCTGGTGATTGATCCGCCTGTGG
>WJMB01000051.1 GCA_014728185.1 Candidatus Coatesiibacteriota bacterium | reverse complement strand
CCCTTGCACAGGTGCTGCATGGCTGTCGTCAGCTCGTGTCGTGAGATGTCGGGTTAAGTCCCTCAACGAGCGCAACCCTCGTTACTAGTTGCCATCAGTTCGGCTGGGCACTCTAGTGAGACTGCCGGTGACAAACCGGAGGAAGGTGAGGATGATGTCAAGTCATCATGGCCCTTACGCCCAGGGCTACACACGTGCTACAATGGTCGGCACAAAGGGCAGCCAAACCGCGAGGTGGAGCTAATCCCATAAAGCCGGCCCCAGTACGGATTGGAGTCTGCAACTCGACTCCATGAAGGCGGAATCGCTAGTAATCGCGGATCAGCATGCCGCGGTGAATATGTTCCCGGGGATTGTACACACCGCCCGTCATATCACCCGAGCCGGGGATACCCGAAGTCCGTGACCCAACCATTTGGAGGGAGCGGCCGAAGGTGTGCCTGGTAAGGGGGGTAAAGTCGTAACAAGGTAGCCGTACCGGAAGGTGCGGCTGGATCACCTCCTTTCTAAGGAGCAAGGGGCCTAGTAAAGGGTAGCGGGGCCGGACTCGCCAGAGTTCCGACAACCCCCACCCCCAACGGCCGCGGGGAGACCCCGCGAACCCCTGTTCCCAGATCGATCATGTTCTGTCAATCTCGCTTCGTTTCTCATCTGTCTTCCAGCTTTCAAAGACCCTGTCACCGGGGCTCATATCAAGGCTCTCCATCCGGAGAGCCTTTTTGTATTCCCTGGATCGCCACCTCTACTATTCAAAAACCCGCCGGTGCTGTTACTAAAACCCTCCCCCGGTGGAGGGCCTTTTTTAATAAGGCTGGATATCGTATACCCTGTTCGGACCGGGTTGTGATTGCAACCTGCTGATAATACGTATGGGATCATATACCCCGCAAGAACCGGGTAATAAATGTACTCCGCTGATAATACATGTGTTGTAGCAGATAGACCTGTCACATATCAGCAGTTAAAAAGTGGCGGTTGCATGGGGCCTGCCTGGTGGATAACCCGCCCCGCCTAGTTGTTCGGCAAAGAACGGCCACCCGATTGCCGCGCGACTCATAACCGCCCCAATATCAAGCAACAAGACTGAGCATGATAGTATCGGGATCAAACTCGAGCGCACCCGGATGGTGACTGCCCACTCAGTGAACTTGTGTTAGCACGCCCTTTTTGGTCCGATCACGTTCCAAGATGCCTTCAGGTTTTTCAATGAGCCGCTTTTGTCATGGCTGTTGGGTGTATCGGGGCATCCGGCGGAGTGACGCCAACAAGGTTCTCCTTCGGGGTTGCCGCGTTGTATTCCGGGTAGCGCTCCATTTTGCAGATTTCAATCCCCGACGATCCAGTCGCCTTGAGTCTCTGCATCGCGGTTGATCTAACCCTCGAACACTCCTTCGACCAGCCTACGATAGGTCGCCGGGTCGGTGTCGCCCTCCGTGTTGAGCACGAGCGCCCGGCTGTCGGGTCTCAGGCGCAGATGCCGGCGCAGCGGCTCCAGCGCCGTTGAGGTCAGCAGTTCCGTCAGGGCCGCCAGGCCGGCGGCTCCGCTCTCCCCGCTGACCACCGCCGGCTCGAGGTTGGCGTAGCGGCGCATCGCCGGAGGAACGGCGTCATCGTCGAGGAGCAGCGCGCCGTCCAGGCCGTCGCGCAGCAGTGGCCAGGCGATGCTGGAGACCGTCCCGCAGTTCAGCCCGGCCATCAGCGTCCCCGGCGCCGCCACGCTGCGCGGTTCACCGGCGGCCAGCGAGGCCGCCAGGCAGCCGGCGTTGCGGGGCTCGACGGCGACCAGGCGCGGACGGCGGTCGCCGTAGCTGTGATGGTGGAACCAGACCCCGGCCGCCGCCAGGCTGCCCACCCCCACCGGGAGCAGGACCAGGTCGATCCCGGGGTCGCCGCCGAAAGCGCCGAGCTGCTCCGCCACCTCGCGGAACAGCGTCAGGTAACCGGCCTGGATCATCGCCGGGACAACCTCGTAGCCCGGCCAGGCCGTGTCCTGGACCAGGGTCCAGCCTTCCCGTTCCGCCGTCGCGGCGGCGTGCCGCACCGTCTCGTCGTAGTCGACCTCCAGCACCTCGACCACGGCCCCCGTGGCGCGAATGCGCTCGACTCGGGCCTTCGCCGTGCCCCGGGGCATGAACACCACGGCGCGACGAGCGTGGAGCCGCGCCGCCGTCGCCAGGGCCATGCCGTGATTGCCGTCGGTGGCCGTGGCGAAGGTCGCGATGCCGGGCTCCTCCCGTAGCAGCCGATGCACCGCCCAGCTCGCTCCGAGGATCTTGAAGGCTTTGACATCGCAGCGCCGGGCCTCATCTTTGATGTAGACCTTACCCAGACCCAACTCGGCGGCGATGCCGGCGGCTTCGATCAGCGGCGTCGGTGCGCGGCCGGGCAGGGAACGGTGGAAGGCGCCGATACCCGGCTCCTCGAAGGCGCTCCGCCCCGGGATGTCCCCGCCCAGACCCTCGGGATGGTTGATGATGCAGTCCAGCTCGTTCAACAATCCGGCCCTCCACGCCCTGATCGGTTCGAATGCGTATTAATCATCGTTCCATTCGCGCTCCCACTCCTCATCCTCCAGGCGTTCGCGCTCGGCCTCGGCCCGTTCGGCGGCCGCCTCGGCGGCCTCCGCGCGGCGTTTGCGCATTCGGTTCCACAGCCAGCCGCCCAGCCGCAACAGGATCGCCCCGCCGATCAAAGCCCAGTTGACCCACCAGGGAATGGCGATGCCCCAGAGGTAGGTCGGCTCTCGGAAGTCGAAACCCTGAGTGGCGATACGATAGATCGTCAGGCCCACCCCGGGTCCCAACAGTGAATAAAACCCCATCCTGACTCCGAAGTCCAGCTCCAGATCCTCCAGTCCCACGACGCCTCCTTATCGCTCGCTTCAAGTACCCGGTCATTCCCGCAAGTTTCGTCCATCCCGGCGGTTTCGCCTTGGATGTTTGACAGGAAACGAAGCGGCAGACGATTGCATTTGGTTGATTGGCTTGAAAAACCAACATTTATCATGATAGGGCAACAGTGGCCGTATTTCAAGCCGGCCGCCGTGCTTGTTTCGCCGCTCCGCCTCTGCTAAGCTTTTTCAGTACGCCGAATGAGCCTTTCGTAAACAGGGGAGAGAACCCAATGAGCACCACCCCCGGTCGAGCCCGGCTACCGACGGACCACCGCGTGGCCGCCGCGCGGTGTTCCGATTACGCCGCCGCGAGGGTTCGTGAGGCCCTCGACCGCGTCATCGAGACGCTGGGCGGCTGGTCGGCCCTGCTCCCCGCGCCGCCGGCCCGGGTGCTGGTCAAGCCCAACCTGCTCTCCGAGCACCCGCCCGAGTCCGCCGTGACCACCCATCCCGCGGTGCTGCGCGCCGTGCTCGAGGCCCTGCTCGGGCGGGGTTATCGGGTAACCGTCGGCGACAGCCCGGCCGGGGCCGCGCGGGTACTCGAGCGGCTCTGGCGCACCTCGGGGCTGGGTCCGGTATGCGAGGAGCTGGGCGTGGAAATCATTGGTTTCGAGCGCGCCGGTCACGTCCATTTCCAGGGCCGCAACCGCTTCGCTCCCCGCCTCCAGCTCGCCCGCCCCGTGGTCGAGGCCGACGCCGTCGTAAACCTGCCCAAGCTCAAGACCCACTCGCTGACCCTGCTGACCTGCGCGGTGAAGAACTGCTACGGCCATGTGCCGGGGATGCGCAAGACCGAGCTGCACCAGCGGGCGGTCAATCCGACCGAGTTCGCCGAGATCGTGGTTGATATCTACGCCGCCGCTCCGCCGACGCTGAACATCGTCGACGCCGTCACCGCGATGCAGGGCGACGGTCCCGCCGCCGGTGAGCCCTACCCCTACGACTTCCTGGTCGCCGGGGCCGACGCCGCCGCCGTGGACCATCTGCTGGCGGCCGGCATCGGTCTGGACCCGGCCGCCAATCCCGTTGAAGCGGTCTGCCGACGTTGGGGCATCTTCGATCCCGGCAGCGTCGAGGCCCTGGGCGATCGTCTGCCCGAGCCTGATGGTTTCAAGCTGCCGGCGGCCTCGCTGCGCCAGTTCATCCCCGGCTCCCTGGGGCGGACCCTGGCGGGCCTGGTCAAGCTCTTCCCGGCCATCGAGCGCGACCGCTGCATCCGCTGCGGCGCCTGTTCCCGGGCCTGCCCCAACGGGGCGATCCACCGCGTCGACGGCGACTATGCAATCGACTACGCCGACTGCACCGCCTGCATGTGCTGCCACGAGATCTGCCCGGTCAAGGCCGTCGAACTCAGCGGCAACGCCCCGATGCGCCTGGCCCTGACCCTGCGCCGCTTGCTCAACCGCCTGCGCGGGCGTCGTCCGGCGAAGGAGGCCCCGTCGCCATGAGGCTCGCCCGACCATTGGAATGGCCCCGCGAGGTCACCGCTGCCCGGGAGCAGCAGCTCCGCCTGGCCGCCGAGGTCCGGTCGTTCCGCTCCCCCGCACCGCCTCTGACGGACTGGAGGCTGGTCGCCGGCCTCGATGTCAGCTACTCGAAGCGCCGGGGACGGGTCTACGCCGCTCTGGTGGTGCTGGACGCCGATAACCGACTGGTCGAGGAGGTCGTCGGCGAGGCCCCCTTGGACTTCCCCTACGTGCCCGGACTGCTCTCCTATCGCGAAGGGCCGGCCTGCTGCGCCGCCTGGCAGGCTCTGAGCGTTCAGCCCGACGTGCTGATCTGCGACGGCCAGGGCGTCGCCCATCCCCGACGCCTGGGTCTGGCCGCTCATCTGGGCCTTTCCTTTGGCGTGCCCACCATCGGCTCGGCCAAGAGCCGCCTGGTCGGCGAGTACACTGAACCGGGGTCGCGGCGCGGCGAGCGCTCGTCCCTGGTCGACCCGGAGAGCGGCGAGCGCCTGGGTACCGTCCTGCGCACCCGGGACAACGTCAAGCCCTTGTTCATCAGTGTCGGCATCCGGATAAACCTGGCCGACGCCGAAGCGGTGATCCTCGACCGGCTCACCCGTTACCGTCTGCCCGAGCCCCAGCGCCGGGCCGACCGTCTTGTCGGTCGACATCGCCGGGAGGTCGAATGCGCGTGATCGGCGGCAGTTCCGGAGGCCAGACCCTCTACGCACCCCGGGGAAACCGGGTGCGCCCCACCCCGGAGCGCGTCCGCGAGGCCCTGTTCAACATCCTGGCCCCGATCATCGAGGACGCCACCTTCCTCGACGCCTACGCCGGCGTCGGCGCCGTGGGCATCGAGGCCCTGAGTCGCGGCGCTTCGCTGGTCGACTTCATCGAGGCCGACCGCGGGGTGATCAACTACCTTCAGCGTAACCTCGATCGCACCGGCCTGCGTGGTCGGGGACGCCTGTTCCGCCAGAAAGTCGAGCGTTTCCTGCGCGGCTGGAGCGACCAGGATTCCCCCTACGAGATCGTCTTCGCCGATCCGCCCTACGACCTGGATCCCTCCTTCGTCGCCGCCGAGCTGCGGCCCCTGGTCGGCGGCTTGCTGGTGTTCCAGGCCGCCGCGCCGCGAGGTCCCGAACCGCGCTTCGAGGGCTATCTGGTGCTCGATGAGCGGATCTACAACCGCACCGCGCTATATTTCCTGCGTCCGGTATGAGCGCGGATCCGGTGTGCGGGTGATCGGGGGGTATAGCGCCGGGAGTTTGTCACGGCCGTTTGATTGATCAAGCGTGGTTCTCGCTCGTTGGGGCGGGGTCGTGGGACAGGTTCCCTGACCCCGCCGTTTGGTTGATAACCGTCTCATCATAATCAACCCGCGGCAGCCCGTTGACCGCGCGGACTGGTTTTCGAGTCTGTCCTTGATGCTGTTGGTGTTGTTGTTGGTTTATGATGTTGGTCCGCGGCTGAGGTCGTGCCGCCGCGCTCCCGATCACCGCCGCCCACAATGGCTCTTCACTCCATGTTGGCCTTTGGTAACCGGTATGGTAAAATCCGGGCTCGATTGTGGGGATTTATTATGGAAACCGGATCGCGGGATGCCCCTCGCGGATCCTTGAAGCCGCCTACCCGGCGCCGCCGCCGGACCGCCCAGGTGCAATGAGCGACGAAACCCGCAAGAAGATCGCCGAGAGCCGCTGGCTCAACTGGCTCGACAAGCGCTTCCGGCTCAAGGACTACATCGTCGAGAGCATGGAGCATCCGGTCAAGCCCTGGATGCGCAAGTGGTACTACTGCCTGGGCGGCCTGACGCTGACGATGTTCATCCTGCTGGTGATCACCGGCATCATCCTGCTCCAGCATTACGAGCCGACCACGGCGGGGGCGGCGGAGTCGCTGGCCTTCATCATGGGCGACGTCTGGATGGGCTGGCTGATCCGCGGGATTCATCACTGGGCGGCCAACCTGATGATGTTTTTGGTGGTGGCCCATATGGTGCGGGTCTTCATCACCGGCGCCTACAAGAACCCCCGGGAGCTCAACTGGATCACCGGGGTCTTCTTGTTGCTGACCACCGCCGGCTTCTACCTGACCGGCTACATCCTGCCCTGGGACCAGCGCGGCTTCGAGCTGGCCCAGCGCACCCTGGAGCTGGTCCGCAAGGTGCCCCTGGTCGGCAACCCGCTGGCCTACCTGGTCACCTCGGAGAAGATCGCCGGTGACGAGGCCCTGCACTTCTTCTACATGTCCCACGTCATCATCCTGCCCCTGGTGCTCTTCATTCTGCTGCTGTTCCACTTCGTGATGATCCGCCGCCAGGGTATCGCCGATCCGCTCTAGTCCCAGGGTGCACCGCCCCGCCGGAGGGCGCCGGAGGGCGCCGGAAACGTGCTTGAACGCCTGAAAGACGCCTGCCGCAAGCTGACCGCCCGGTTCAGCAAGCGCCGCCGCGAACGCGAGGCCGCCAAGAAGGACGTGCCCTTCTTCCCCGAGTTCGCCACCTTCGAGCTGGTGATCATGCTGATCGCCATGGTCGTGGTGGTGCTCATCGCCGTCTTCTGGCCCGGGGTGGCCGGTCCCGCCGCCGACCCGGCCGGTGACTTCGAGCCCACGGCCTTCCTCGAGTTCGCCCTCGACGAGCTGCCCGACTGGATCACCGCCGTGGGCCTGGGCGGCTCCATCGGTTTCGTCATCCTGCTCTTCTTCATCCCCCGGCTGGATCCGGGCAAGACCCGCTCGAAGACGGCGCGGCGGATCGTCGTTCTGTCCGCCGCCGTGTTCCTGGTCGGTTGGCTGGGTATCTACGGCGCCTATGGCTACTTCGCCATCCCCCACGGCTCCAACAACACCCCGGGGGGCGAGTGGACGATGTGCTGGCACTGCCACAGCCACTGGGGTGGTCCAGGCGACCCCCTCGACATCTCACGCCACGGCGAGGTAATCGACGAGAACTGCATGACCTGCCACCTGGACGACCCCAAACTGGTCGAGTTCTACCTGTGCGACGAGGGCCTGTTCCGCGAGAGCCACCAGTGCTCGCACTGCCACAACCCCCACGCCCCGGTGCCCCACGAGGTCACACCGGGTGAGACCCGGATGGAGCGGATGGCCGTCGGCGGCGAGACCTACGTCTTCCCCTACACGCCGCGCAACGGCGAGACCCACCCCTCGCTGCCGATGCGCACCTGTTACGCCTGCCACGAGTTCGACACAGCTTCCGGCGGTGCCGCCGAGGTTGCCGAATCCAGCCCGGCCACGACACTGGTCGGCGAGCACCCGCCCCTGGACGGGCGCGCCTGCCTGGACTGCCATGCGACCTACGACGGAGCCGCCGTCGGCGTTGCCCGCTGCATCTTCTCCGAGGCCGACGGCGACGTCCACGCCCTGCCCGGCGCCCGGGGCTCCGACTGCGCCTCCTGCCACGAGATAACCACGACCTACGAGCGATGATCACGGTCGAAGAACAGCCTGGTTCGCGGGCACGGGGGACCGCAGGGTCCCCCGTCAAGTCCCGTCGTCGCTGCCGCCCCCGGCTCAAGGGCAACTTCTGGAGCCGGGTGCGGCGCTGGCTGCGCCTGCAGTACCTGCGCTTCCTGCGCGCCGACTCCTCGCCGCACAAGGCGGCCCTGGGGCTGGCGGTGGGCGTCTTCATCGGCATCTTCCCCACCTTCGGCCTCGGCGCGCTGATGGCCGTGGGTCTGGCCTTCATCTTCCGTTTCAGCAAGATCGCCGCCGTGGTCGGCTCGGCAATCATGAACCCCTTCACCTCGCCCTTCTTCTGGGGCCTCTCCTTCACCATCGGCGCCTGGCTGACCGGGGCCGAGGTCGGCGAGGTGGCCCGTCTCATCGACGAGGGCGAGCTCTGGAACGCCGCCGGCGAGGTCGTCTGGACCTACCTGGCAGGCAACACCCTGCTGGCCGTCGCTCTGGCGCTACTGTTCTACGGCCTGGGCTACGGCGCCGTGCGGACCTACCAGCGCACCCGCCTCAAGCATCCTCCGGGGAGTCTGCCCGAGCCGCTACCGGATGATGAAGATGCTTAGGCATCATCATGCGTTTCCAGGCCGGATGCTGCATCACTGATCGAGATCGGCCGATAAACGCGGGTTGGGAGCAGCCTGCCTTGCTCGCTGTCTCCGCGAAATCCTTCGGTAGCCAACGTTTTTCGTGACGAGGCAATTCTGCTCACCCGCACATTATCAGTGGGGATCAACACTAGAAACCGGACCAGCATTGGTAACCATGGGGAGCCGCATCGAAGGAGTGGGCCTTGATACATGTTCCTTACAAGGCGTCACTCGTGCAGGCGACGGGCTGTTGCAGGTGCCAAACCAAGCAATAGAGAACTGTCAGCGTAACATTCACTATTAGCTACCACGACCGTTGGGCGGGACCGACAGCCTACGGCTTCCCACAGCACCTAGAGCAATAAGAGCAAGCCACGGCTTATTGCCACAGATCGGCTCGAATGACAACGGTAGGCAGACGAGCTATAACGCAATGACTGCCAATCTATTAGCGATATCTGCGTGTCTATATTCAAGTGACAATCCCTCCCGTTATCCCAGTGCTCTTCGCAAACCCGCAGTTACTCAACAGCAACCCGCAAGGGATAAACGCTACTGGTGCATCCCATGATGTCCACAATAAAGTGACATACAGAATGTGAATCAAAAAAAATGACACAATCAGATTGAAAAGCCTCTCGATGCCCGCCGTAAAGGGGACTCCGCCGGAGTCCCCTTTCAGGATGGTGCTTGCCTTCATTGGACATTTCACGTACTTTTACTATGCTGGTTTGATTTTGCTCGATGCATACGCGGCCTGATACAAACTGCTTTGTCAATGCTCCAAAAGGCTACCCTCGATTCGTCAAGCTAGGCGGGACAATCAACAGTCCACTCACATCAAGGAGTACCCATGGCTAATCTCAAGTATGTCAAGGTCGTCCCCGAGATGGCCCCGGCCTTCGAGAAGGCCGAGCAGGTCGTCGAGAAGTACTTCGGCAAGCTCAAACTACGCGCCGAAACGGGACAGATCAGCGTCGATAACGACCATTACGCCCTGTTCAGCACCGAGGACTTCGGCTACTTCCTCCACGAGAGCTTCCGCGACCGCTTCGGCAGCGCGGTGAAGATGGTGCTCTACGAAATGGCCTACATCCTGGGCCAGAAGAGCGCCCAGCGCTTCGCCCGAGCCACGAACGCCGCCAAAGGCCTCGAGCTTCTTTCCTACGGACCGGTTTACTTCGCCTTCATCGGCATGGCCAACGTGGAGATCCTGCCTATCTCGAAGCCCTCACCGGATGACGAGTACATGCTGGCCTATCATCACCACCACTCCTTCGAGGCCGACAGCTACCTGGCCCAGAAGGAGAGTTCGTCCGACCCGGTCTGCTACATGAGTTCCGGCTTCTCCGCCGGCTGGTGCTCCGAGGCTTTCGATCTGGACCTGAAGGCCGAAGAGCTCTGCTGTCGCGCCCAGGGTCACGACAAGTGCACCTTCGTGATGGCCCCACGCAAGCGGATCTTCAAGCATTCCAGCAAGTTGAAGACCGAGCTGGGCCTTTGACCCAACTCAGGTAATCCAGGCATTGAAACGGGATGGAGGTGATTCCATCCCGTTTTCGTATCAGGGATCATCCGTGGGTTCTTTCTAACAATCTGGAACTGCATCGTTACCTCTGTCAGTCTTGCTAATATCCCGGCGTTTTTAACACACTTCGCGCAAGGTATAAATTATGTACGGCAGTAAGCATACAATGAGCTAACACTATCAAAAGAATGCTGTCAGCTTATAACTTAGCTTTCGAAATGCCAACTGGACCGACACCCCGCGGACCTCCGGCACAATTTACAAGGGCTTACCAGGGTGCCACAAGCATATTCTTGGATAGAGGCGGCATAGAGAGCTAAACAACAAAAGGGACTATCACCTGAAACTGAACCGACATTAAAGGGGACAATGAGCTGCACTTAGAGTGCAAGTGCCGACAGCTAACTCACGAACGGCTCCAGATCGATATGCCAAACGTAGTCATATCTAATAAAATCCCTAATATAAAGTAGCTAGCCTCATCATACTGTGAAGTCCGGAATGATTGTCAGGAGTCGCGACTACCCGAAGCCGAGCGTCCCCTTGGAAGCGCCCTTTTAGAGCACGTCTGGTTTTACGCCACCAGGCAAGTATGTATAGTGACAACTTGCGCAGCCATAAAGCACATAATAACCAGCTGTTAGCGATATACGCATGTTCAAGCACGCGTGATAATTCCATCGAGTCCTTTTTGCTCGCCCTTATTGCTTGTTACTAATGCATGGCATCATGGAACGTGATCGAACCAAATCAGGGCCGATATTGAAAGCTTCATCGAGCAGGTGTTCGCTGCTCGGGTGCATCCGACTTTGATTCCGCTCCTGGCATGCGCAGCCTTATTGCTTGATAATGATGCAGTTATGAGTCGAGTAGCAATCGGGTGGCTGGTAATTGCACGCTACTAGGCAGGGTAGGTTATCCACCGAGCATACCCCTTGCAGCCGCCGCTTTTTTGCTGCTGATATGTGACAGGCACATCTGCCACTACACGTGTATTATCAGCAGATTACAATCGTAACCCGGTCCGAGCACGATGTACGATCCCCTACTTAATTGCATTTTTAAAAAAGCCCGTTTTGTAACAGGCACTTGATGATCATCACCAATATTTTTAATAAGATACAATCAACATCAGGTCCGGTCAGGGTATTCGATCCCAAGCTGATGCGAGGCTATATCGAAGAAGGGTTCATCTGCAGCCGTAGCCCCTCGGCGCTTGCTCGTTATACATGTATATAAATGGACCGCTTAGGATCTAAGCATCGTCATCGAGGCCAACCGCGTCAAGCAGTTGGCGAAAGAGCCGAGACGTCGCTACGGGTATCCCAGGAATGTGGAAATCCACTTACCGGCCACAAACTGCTCGCTGGATATGCACACTGATTGACCTCCAACTACTTTTTATCCAAGTCTAATCCAGTAATGCTGTGGTCCGTTGCAAGTAGGTGATACCCTAAGCATTTATCAACGAATCGAGCCGACAGATTTGAGATTAACCGAGATCACCCCACAACCGGTGCCGTGTTACAACGGCCCGCACTCACCTGATCCACGCCGCCGGACGTTGTTTTCGAGGAACTGATCACCGTGTGTGAACATTGACAGCGTGCGGCTCTTGTGCTACTTTACCGCTGTTTCTCCGTCTCCCGCTTCGACCCCGCGATCCCCACGGGCGCGGGCCAACCATCCACCCAGCGAAAGGCCCCCGTTGAACCGCATCGCCATCCTCGGCGCCGGTCCCGCCGGCTACGTCGGCGCGTTGCGCGCCGCCCAGCTCGGCGCCCAAGTCACCCTGATCGAAGAGCGCTGGCTCGGCGGCACCTGCCTCCACGTCGGCTGCATCCCCACCAAGACTCTGGTTCACGCCGCCACCCTCTATACGGAGCTCAGCGACCGCTCGTTCAAAAAAAGCGGCCTGGAGATCGAGGGCCTGCGCTTCAACGTGGAGAAACTGGGCAAGCGGCGGGATCAGACCGTGCGCCGCCTGGTGACCGGGGTGCGGGGCCTGCTGGAGAAGGCCGGCGTCGAGCTGATCGAGGCCCGAGGTCGCCTGGAAGAGCCCGGTGTGCTGGCCTGGGAGACCGACGACGGCGGAAGCGGTCGTGTCGAGGCCGACTACGCCCTGCTCTGCACGGGCTCCGAGCCCTCCCTGCCGCCGGTGCCCGGCATCGAGCTGGCCTGGACCAGCGAGCGCGCCGTGGCCCTGCCCGAGGTTCCCGAGGAGCTGCTGATCATCGGCGCCGGGGTCATCGGTCTCGAGTTCGCCTGCATCTACAGCGCCCTGGGCAGCCGTGTGACCGTCGTCGAAATGCTCGACCGGGCCCTGCCCATGGAGGACGCCGAGCTGGGCGAGGCCCTGGCCAAGCAGCTCAAGCGCGCGGGAATCAAGCTGCTGACCGGTATCCGGGTGCTGGGCATCGAGGAGAGCGCCGAGGGAGGTTGCGAGGTCACCCTGACCGAGAACGGCGACGAGCAGGACCTGCGAACCTCCTGCGACCGCGTACTGGTGGCCACGGGTCGCAAGCCCAGGCTGAACGGCGTCGACGCCGAGGCTCTGGGCTTGGAGCTCCAGCGCGGAGCCATCGTCGTCGACGCCCGACTGCGCACCACCCTGGAGCGCACCTACGCCGCCGGCGACTGCATCGGTGGGCACATGCTGGCCCACGTGGCCAGCTACGAGGCCGAGACCGCCGTCGAGCACATGCTCACCGACCACGGCGAGGTGCACTACGACTGCGTCCCGCGCAGCGTGTTCAGCATCCCCGAGATCTCGGCGGTGGGCTGCACCGAAGATGAGGCCGCCGAGGCGGGCATCGAGGTCCTGGTGGGGCGCTTCCCCTACCGCGCCTCGGGCAAGGCCCTGGCCGGCGGCCACAGCGAGGGCTTCGTCAAGGTCATCGCCGACGCATCCAACAATCGGGTCATCGGCGGCGGTGTGTTCGGCAGCGGCGCCAGCGAGCTGATCTCCGAAATCGCCCTGGCCTGCCGCCACAAACTGACCCTGGACGACGTCGCCGATACGATCCACTCCCACCCCACTCTGCCCGAGATGATCCGCGAGGCCTCCCTGGACGCGCTGGGCCGCCCGCTGCACATCTGATAGCGACTCTGTTCAAATGAAGCACAGACCCGCCCCGAGAGGCGGGTTGTTTTTTAGATCGATCATATCGACATTTGATGCGCCGTCTCGAGACCATTTCAAGCCGGCGAGACGCCAGCTTTAGACACCAATAATGATTAGGGGATCACTTAATGGTCACAGACCAT
>WJMB01000340.1 GCA_014728185.1 Candidatus Coatesiibacteriota bacterium | reverse complement strand
CGGCGCGTCTTGCGGCGCAGCCAGTCGCCCAGCAACTCCTCGTCCTCGCGGACGTCGGGTTCGGCCTGCTGGATCAGCTCGTGAATGAACCCGGTTACCTCGGCGAGGAAGTCCTCGTTCTCGTCGATGTAGACCAGGCCGCGGGTGACCAGCTCGACCTCACGCAGCACCTCGCCGGACTGGCGGCGCAGGATGACGATGATCACCAGGATACCGTCGTCGGACATGGTGCGGCGGTCGCGCAGCACGATGGGTCCGATGTCGCCGACACCCTTGCCGTCGACGAGCACGCGGCCGGCCTCGACGGGGGTGTCCCAGTGCAGGCCGTTGGGGTCGAGGACCAACCGGGCGCCCAGGTGAGGCAGGAAGATGCGCCGCTCGTCGAAGCCGGCGCGGCGGGCCAGGTTGCGGTGGGCGTGGAGCTGGCGCAGCTCGCCGTGGACCGGCACGAAGAACTCGGGGCGGACCAGGTCGAGGACCTCGATCAGCTCCTCGGCATAGGCGTGGCCGGAGACGTGGATGTCGCTCAGGCCCTCGTAGAGTACCTCGCACTGGTGGGCCAGGATGCGATCGATCATCCGGTTGATGGCCACCTCGTTGCCGGGGATGATCTTGGCGGAGAAGATGACCAGGTCGTCGGGCTCGAGCTTGATGTGCTTGTGCTCGCCGGTGACGATGCGGGCCAGGGCGGAGAGCGGCTCACCCTGGGAACCGGAGACGATCATGCACAGCCGTCCGGCGGGGAGCTGGTCGACGTGCTTGGCGTTGACCAGCAGTTGCTGGGGGGCCTCGAGGTAGCCCAGCTCCCGGGCGATGCGCACGTTCCTCTCCACGGATCGGCCGGTGACCACCAGGCTGCGCCCGTGGCGCCGGCAGGCGTCGACGATGCCCTGCAGACGGTGGATGTGGCTGGAGAAGGTGGTGACCAGGATGCGGCCCCTGGTGCGGGAGAAGGCTTCGTCGAGGGCGGCGCCGACCCGGGCCTCGCTCTTGGAGCGTCCGACCAGTTCGGCGTTGGTGGAGTCCGAGAGCATCAGCCGCACCCCCCGGGCGCCGTGGCGGCGCAGGGCCTTCAGGTCGGTGGGTCGGCCGTCGACGGGCTCGGGATCGAGCTTGAAGTCGCCGGTGTGCAGCAGCGTCCCCGCCCGGGTGTGAATGGCCAGCCCGACGGAGTCGGCCACGGAGTGGGCCACGGCCAGGGGCTCGAAGGTGAAACCACCGAGGTCGAAGGGCTCGTCCTCCTCGATGCAGACCCGCTTCACCTTGGGCGTCTGCTTGTACTCGCGCAGTTTGCCGTCGATGAGCCCCAGGGTCAGCCGGGTGGCGTGGATCGGCGCCGGGGCCTTGGGGAGCACGTAGGGCAGGGCGCCGATGTGATCCTCGTGACCGTGGGTAATCACGTAGCCCAGCACCCGTTCGGCGTGGGCCTCCAGATAACCGATGTCGGGAATGACCGAGTCGACACCGAGCAGGGTGTCATCGGGAAAGGCCTGGCCGCAGTCGAGGACGACGATACCCGTTGCGTCCTCGAGCAGCAGCATGTTCTTGCCGAACTCGCCCACGCCGCCGAGGAAGGTCAGCGCGACGGCCTCGGGGTCCAGGGGCCGCTCGAAGGAGACCTCGCGATCGGCGAGCTGGGCGGTGGTGCGGATGGTTTCCAAGAGGAACCTTTCTTCAGGGGTTCAGCGGCGCGTGTTCAGGCTGCGGGCTTGCGGTAGACCGCCAGCACCAGCCAGGCGCGGCGACGGCAATCGGGACGTAGGGTGAAGAGGCGCTCGTCGAGCCGGGCCAAACGACGGGTCCAGGCCTCGAGGCGGCGGCCGCCGCGACCAGTCAGACGGGTGAAAAGCACGGGCAGCGCGGCGTAGAGGTACCAGTAGCTGAGTTCGACCAACTCCAGCGGGTTTCCCCGGGCCAGGCGCGGGAACTCGGTCGGATCCGGATAATTCACCAGGCCGCGCCGGGGGCGCAGCAGGCGGTAGAGACGCAACAGGGGATGGCCGTCGGTGGGTTCGAGGAAGACGGCCCGTCCACCCGGGGCAAGCAGTCGGGACACCTCGGCCAGAGCCCGGGGCCGGTCCAGATGCAGCAGGACGGAGTTGGTGATCACGGCATCGAAGGCGCCGTCGCGGAAGGGCGTTCGCTCTGCGTCGCCGACGACCAACCCGGCGTCGGGCAGGTTGCCCCGAGCGGCGCTCAACCGTCGCGGGGTCAGCTCGAGGCCGACGACGCGGGCGCCGCGCCGCTGTAGTTCGAGGAGCTCGCCGCCCCGGCCGCAGCCCAGCTCGAGAACTCGCCGTCCGACGATCTCACCCAGGGCCGCCAACCAGGCGGCTCGGAGGGCGGGCAGGGCGGGCTGGCGGCCCAGGGGCACGCCCAGAGCCAGGCCGCGCAGGCCGCCCCGCCCCGGGGCTCGGGCGAAGAACTCGCGACGCTTGCCGAGGGCGGCGCGCCTCACGGGGCGACCCCGTCGTAGACCGCCAGGCAGATCCAGCCTCGGCGGCGCAGGCGGGGCGTTCGGCGGAAGAACCAGGCGTCGAGGTGGTTGAGCAGCCGGGCCGCTCCACGCCATAAGCGCCCGTGAAGCCCCAGGGCGGCGGGGATGAGCAGCAAAGGCGAGGTCAGGCCGTGGGCGGACAACCGGTGGCCGCCGCCGAGGTGGTCGATGTCCAGCTCATCCCAACCCATGTAGGCCACTACGCCGCCACGGCCCAGCCGTCGGCGGTAAAGTCGTAGCAGAGGGTGGGCCTCGAGGGGCTCGACGAGAATCAGGCGCCCGCCGGGTTTGAGTACACGCCGCACCTCGGCCAAAGCGCGGGCGCGGTCCAGGTGGGCCAGCACGGCGTTGCCGTAGACCAGCTCGAAGGAGGAATCGGCGAAGGGCAGGCGGTGGCAGTCCCCGGCGACGCAGCCAAGCTCGACCCCGGCGGCTTCGGCCAGGCGCGGGGCCAGGGCCAGTCTGGCGGGAGCGAAGTCCAGAGCGCAGACCTCGGCGCCGCGAACGGCCAGCTCGACGGACTCGGCGCCGTAGCCCGCGCCCAGCTCGAGGACACGGCGTCCGGCGAGGTCACCTAGAGCGGCGTCGCGCAGTTGATACAGCGGTTCGAGAACGGTCTCGCGCAGCGGACGGCCCCGGCCGTGGGCCAGCAGACTCAGCCGACCCTCGGGGGGGGCCTGGTGGTCGTAAAAGTCGCGCACCGCCTCCATCTCGGCGACGCGCCGGAAGGCGGCATCCCGCTCAGTCATCGCCCAGCCCCCCGTGGGCGCTGTCGGCTGTCTTCCAGGTGGCCGGGCTGCCCACGGTCAACGAGCGCCAGATCCCGCCCAGGGCGGCGGCGTTGACCATCACGAAGTGACCGGGCAGGGCGGCAAGACGGCCGAGGAGACTCCGCGGACGCCAACCCCGGCGCATCGCCCACCAGGCCGCCACCCCCCAAAGTAACCCGCCGCCCAACACGGAGGACGCGACGACCATCGGCAGGGAGCCGTTCAGGGCGTCGGGCACGGCCAGGCCCAGGGCGGCGAGATAGAACACCGGCACCAGCCAACGCAACAACTTGTGGAACAGCAGCCTCAGGCCGACGCCGGGGCGGTTCCAACAACCCTTCAGATAGAAGTAGCCGCCGAAGTCGTGGCTGATCATCCGCACCTTGCGGCGGAACTCCTCGGCGGCGGCGGAGGCGGTGCGCTCCCGGGCGATCGCCTCGGGCACCCAAACCACCCGGCGGCCCCGCTTGGCGATACTCAGCGGCACGATGGAGTCGTCGGCGCGGTGGGGCGGCACCCGGGGGATCAGCTCCCGCCGGGCGGCGTAGATCGTCCCCGCGCCCATCAGCATCGTCCCCGAGCGGCTCTCCGCGGCCTTGATGAAATCCTCGTAGCGCCAGTAGAGACCCTCACCGCCGGCGGTCCCCGACTGGTCCGTCCCGCTGAGGATCAGCCGACCACAGGCGCAGCCCACCTCGGGATCGGCGAAGGCCGCGGCCAGGCGACGCGGGGCCTCGCGATCGTAGGCCGAGTTGGCGTCGGAAAAGCAGATGATTTCACCGGAGGATTCGGCCAAGCCCCGCTCCAGGGCGGCGACCTTGCCCGCCTGGGGCTCCTGGCGGATCAATCTCACCCGGTCGTCACGGCGGGCGAAGCCGGCGACGATCCCGTCGGTGCCGTCGGAGGAGGCGTCGCTGATCACCACGACCTCGAAGAGCTCCGCCGGGTAGTCCAGTCCCAGGGTGTTCTCCAGCTTGGCGGCGATGACCGCCGCCTCGTTATGAGCGGGGATCAACAGGGTCAGGGAGGGGAGGGGATCGACGACGCCGGGGGGGCGGTAGTCGCGCAGCAGGCCGATCAGGGCGATCAGCAGAGGGTAGCCCAGGTAGACGAAGGCGATCAAACCGACGAGGCTCCAGACGGCGGTCTCCATCGGTCGGCTACTCCCACTCCGGCCGGCCCTCGGGGGCGCGGGGCGGCTCCCAGCCGGGCTCGAGCAGGGAGCCGCGCTCGATGACCCGTTGGTAGAGCCTCAGGTAGTCCACGGCCAGGCGGCGGTGATCAAAATGCTCCTCGACGCGGCGGCGGCAGTCCCGAGGGTCGATCTTGCCGATGCGCTCCACGGCCCGGCACATCCCTTCTACGCTGTCGCAACGAAAGCCGACGTCTTCGCTAACCAGCTCGGGCATGGCCCCGTTGTTGGTGGTGATCACCGGGGTGCCCGAGGCCAGCGCCTCGGTGACCACGTTGCCGAAGGGCTCGGGCCAGAGGGTGGGAAAGATCAGCGCCCGGGCTCCGGCCAGCAGGGCGCGTTTGCGTTCTCCGCCGACCATGCCGACGTAGCGCACGTTGCTCCGCAGGGTCGGGCGCCAACCGCCGGCGATGATCAGCCTGACCCCCGTGCGTCGGGCGACCTCCAGGGCCCAGTTGACGCCCTTGACCTTCCAGCGCACCTTGGAAATAAAGAGGAAGTAGTCGTCCTTGTCGGCGCGGAAGGTGTAGTCGGCGGGATCCAGGCCGTTATAGACCCAGTGGCGGCCGCCGTGACGCGCCGCGTGGGAACGGGAGAGGAAAACCGTGTTGGGATGGAAGACCTGGCCGTTGGTGTAGTTGCCGCCGATGGTCACCAGCACCGGGCAGGGAGGCTCGACATTGGGAAGGGTGCGCAGGTGGATCACGTCCACCCCGGCGGGCAGCTTGCGCAGCATGTCCTGCTGGTTGCTGATCCAGACGCACTCGCCGAAGTCGGCGCGCGACCCCGGGAAGCTCATCAGGACCACCTCGTGGCCCAACACGGCCAGACCGCGCCCCAGCCACATCACCACGCGCTCGCTGCCGCCGTACTTGGCGACGGGCAACACCGCGTGATGGTAGAGCACGATCTTCATCCAACAAACCTCTCTGTGCACAATTGCCCAGTTGCTTCCGGTAACCGATAACTATTCACTCAGCTCAGACTGATTATGCCCAGCTGCTCGACACCCGCCGTCGACACGAAGGTCCAACCCGCCGCGCAAGCACCGGCGAAACAGGCCCCTGCTACGAATACGGTTCAACACACCCCGGCGCGGAGGCTTTGGCACGTTTCTTGCGGAATCCGCCTCAGCCTGATGCAACCGGGCCCCGTCATTGCGCAAGAAACGTGCCAAAGCCGGCCGCGTCGACGGGTTCCGTCGGAGAGGTTTCGCCGGGGTTTGCGCGGCGCGGCTACTTCTTCTCGGCGGAGGTTTCTTCCAGCTCGACCACCAGGGGTTTGCGCTTGGCGCGGCTGTTGTAGAGCAGGCAGACCAGCAGGCCGATTCCGGCGAAGGCGAGGGCCAGCAGCGGTGGTCCGAGCAGCGCTCCGACCAGTGTGGAGAGGAACTCCTCGATGTAATAGCCGTAGACCGAATCGACCAGATAGGTGACGAAGATGATCAGGCCGATGATCCCCAGGATCAGCCAGGTGCTGAAGAAGACGTGGGAGAACAGTCCTCGGGTTTCGAGTCTTTTCACGCGGTATTTCATCTCACTCCTCCCCCCGGGCGGCCAGGACGGCCCGGGCCAGTTCCAGGGCGCTTTCTTCGAGCAGGCTCTGGGCCTCGTCGAAAGCGGCGTCGACGGCCTCGAGCTCATGTTGGTAGCGTTGTTGCTCGTCGAGGGTGAGTTCATCGGCGATGTCGGAGTTATCTGCGCCGATGATGGGAACGGCGCCTTCCCATTCCCCGACCAGGGCGGCGAGCTTGCTGGCGGCGTCGATGAGGGCCTCGGCGGCGGCTTTTTTCAACTCGCCTATCTCGGCGGCGACGTCGGGAACCTCGAGGGTGGCCAGCTTGTCGGCGGTTTCGCGCACCCGGGTCAGGTAGAAATCGGCCTCGGCGGGAGAAAGCGGTAGCCGGGAGCCGTAGCCCGCAGGGACGCGTAGCCGAGCGCCTTGGTACTCGTCCAGCAGGCCTTGCAGCTCGGCGTCGAGAGGCTCCAGGCGCTCCTGGTAAGCGGCGAGCTGCTGATAGGGCGAACGCTCGCAGCTCGGGGCCAGCATCGCCAGAATGATCAGACAGAGGTGAAGATACTTGCTCATTGGTAGTCCAGTTCACGGACATCCAGCCAGCCGTGGAAGCTGCGCCCGGCCTCGGCCAGGTCGTACTCCAGGTTCTCGGCGGCATCGATGACCTTGTCGCTGTAGAGGGTCAGTTTGGTCTGGAAGAAACCGGGCAGCGCCTCGGCGTCTTCCTCTCTGAAGGTGAAGTTGTCGATGAAGATGATGTATCCGTTAACCAGCTCGATAAAGCCGGTTGCCACCGCGAGTTTCTTCTCCTGGTAGCTCATGATCGGTTCCAGCTCGTAACTGCGCTCGAAGTCGATGATCAGCTCGTTGCACCGCTGCACGAAGGAGGCGGCCTCATCGATCAGCTCCCGCTCCAGGGGTTCGATCCGATCCGCCTGGAGGTCCCGGACATCCTCGATGGTCAGGATGAATTCCTCGAGCAGTTCCATCAGAGCCTGATCGGAATCGCGCACCTCGGCGAGGTACTCGTCGAGGGCCTCCTGTTGCTCGCTGGATTCGCCGCAGCCGATCGCGAGGAGCGGCAGCGTACAACTGACCGTTATCAGCATGCGGTGGAGGAGACGCTTCTTCATTGACTGCCCCTTTCCGGATGGTGCGTTGCCGTAATGATAACAAAAACACACCCGCGACGGTTAACCCGGGTCCCCGGCTGGTCAGCCGGGATCTGCGTTGTTATACTGACCCGCTGGCAAACGGTCTCGCCAAGGCGGGCGGCTGATCCAGCCGTGGCTGCGGGCCAATATTTTCACATGGGCCCGTTACAAGATTACTATCATCATTATCCCAAGCAGCAGCGATAAGAGTCGGGATCATCACTGCAAACCGGACCTACATGATTACTTCAGGGAGCTGCTTGAGGGCGGGTGTTGTTCAAGCGCACGTTGCAATCGGCACCGACTGGAAGAAGCAGCCAGCTGTTAGGCGCCCTTAACCATGCAATATCCTGCCTTTAGTTAACCATGTTTTAAACACCTGGCTGCGCATTCGAGGCAAGGCTTTTCCAGCTTCCCGCGCCTTTCCTCGCGGGCAGGGGTTACGATAATCAACCGAAGGGAAATGACAGCAGAAGGAGCGAAAAAGCACATTGGATGATTTCTGCTAACTGGACCCCCATCATTACCACAGCGAGCGGCATCGATGAAGGAACCGTTACATCCGCTCCGCGAAGACATCTACTCGACAGGGCGATAGCTGCTGGTATTCGCTTAACCAGGCAATAGACAGCTTCCAGCTTATCCTTCAGCGGTAGCGTTTTCCAGGCTGCCCGGCGGGACCGCTGTCCCCGTGTTCATTTAGCATTCATAACTAGTCGAGTTCGAATCCAAATCCACCCAAGGATTATCGCCGCAGACTGTGCTAGAAAAGCCTCTAAGAACAACCTGTTACCATGCATACTCGTCCGTGTGCCACTGGTTATCCCGTGAGTATTTATTGACGAGCTGCTCCGTCGCTGCGAATCTGCGAATGGAAAGCCCAACCCAACCCGTAAATAATCAATGAAAAAGAACCTCCACTTGGCCCTCGACGCTACCGAGGCCTGCCTCACGCCCCCGCGCGGGATGGGGCGCTACACCGACCAGCTCCTGCGCGCCCTGGTTCGGCGCGAGGATATCGACCTCGAGCTGCACCTGCGTCGGCCGGCGGAACTGAGCGAAGCCCGAAGGGCGGCCTACGGCGGCGCCCCCGTTCAATTCTTCCGACGCCGACGGCGGGGTCGTTTGGAGGCCGGGCTCTGGCACGGTCCGGCCAACCGGCTACTCTACCAAGGTTCGACGCCGGCCGTGGTCACGCTCCACGATGTGGCCCCGCAGCGGGGCTTCGGCCGGGACCGACGGAAGGTCACGGGTCGGGAGCTCGAGCGCTGCGCCGCCGTAATCACGCCCAGCGAGCACTCGCGGCGCGGAGTCCTCGAGGTCTTCGGTCTCGACCCGGCTCGGGTGGTCGTGATAGCGGAGGCCCCGGCAGCCGACTTCCAGCCGCCGCCCGCCGGGGAGCTGGCCACGATCCTTGAGCGTCGGGGGCTGCGGCGGGGCGGCTACCTGCTCCACATCGGCAGCCGAGAGCCGCGCAAGAACCCGGGGGTGCTCTTCGCAGCCGCCGCGGCCCTGCTGGAAAGCCACGATCTGCGCCTGGTCCTCACCGGCAAGCCGTCCGACGGCGAAGCGGTCTGGGTGGAGCGGCTGGGTGAACGCTTGCGCTTCCTCGGTTTCGTCGAGGACGACGAACTACCCGCGCTGTACGCCGGCGCCGCCGCCCTGGTGTTCCCCTCCTTCGACGAGGGTTTCGGCCTGCCCGTGGCCGAAGCTCTGGCCTGCGGCTGCCCCGTGGTCTGCTCGCCAACGGGGTCCCTGCCCGAGGTCGCCGGCGAGGCCGCCCTCTACGCCGACCCCGCCCGGGCCGAGAGCTTCATCGAACAGTTGCGTCGGCTGCTCGCTGATCCCGACCTGGCCGGGGAGCTCCGCGAGCGCGGCCTGCGGCGCTCCGACCGCGGCTGGGACGACGTCGCCGCCGAGCATGCGGCGCTCTACCACCGCGTGGCGGAGTCATCCGGGATACGATAGTACTTCATGGGATCGAATACCCTATCCGGACCGAATCGTGATAGTAACCTGCTGATAATTCTAAGGATGATTCTCTGGAACTTGTCACAAAACGGGCGGTTGAAAAGTGACGGCATTGAAAGGACGTTACCAGTTGAAAATCATGTTATCTGCGCGCTTGTTGTTTCTCTGACAGCAAAGGGCTATTAACTCTTAAGTGTTGGAATAACAGGCAATAAGGGCACGCTAAATGTGTGCTTGATCAAAAATGACGGATTACTGGAAAGTAAAAAGAGCCCGGCAACCAGCTCCCAATCAGCCTGAGTGATCACTTAATGGTCACGGACCATGGTGTTACTGGATAACGCTCTGAGACATGCAGTCAGCAGGCAATCAGACGTGCACATCGAGCGAACTGCTTGTGGCAGGTACGTGGATTACCACAAACCAAGGATGCCCTGGCGACGTCATGCAGGTCCATTATCAACTGCTTGGCGCAACGGGCTTCGATGACGATTAATCGATGCTAAGCAACCAATTATCATGCATATATAACGAGCATATATTGAGTAGACACCGAGAGGATAAGGCGGTAGTCATAT
>WJMB01000339.1 GCA_014728185.1 Candidatus Coatesiibacteriota bacterium | reverse complement strand
CTGCAGCGAGAAGCACCTGCTGGGGGCCATTTTGGAGAACGTCGAGCTGGACTCGATCGTCTACTCCGACAGCTGGAAGGCCTATAACAAGCTGTCGCTCAACGGTTTCCACCACAGGCGGATCAATCACCAGGAAGAGTTCGCCAACGGAAAGAACCATATCAACGGCCTAGAGAGCTTCTGGGGCTACGCCAAACGCCGCCTCAAAGCCTATCACGGTGGGTTCAAACGCAACTTCAGGCTATTTATCAGGGAAATGGAGTTCCGATTTAACCACAGAAACGATGAAAACACGCTCGACTACCTGCTGAATGCACTGCTCAATTGGTCCGATCAGGTTACATGATGCCACTATTATTTCGATAGCTTTCACAGCCAGGCAGTTGTTTATGTGACACCAGGTTTTTCCTGAGCATGGTTTCGTGTGCTGCCGGAAAGACGGCTGTCCCGCCAATTGATCCGGCAACCTCAACCAGACAAGGCATAAGGAACAGCGGCCTTATGCTTGTTCAAAGCCTTGAGATCAGCCAGGCGCTTTGTCGAGTTGAAGCCTTCAGCAAGGCGAGCATCTAGAGCAAACCAGTTATCGCAGCTCTCAGCAGCTGCAATGAAGCTCAGTTGGCATCATTGAACGTGTACGGATCAAATCAGAGCTGAAATTGACGGGTTCACCGAGCGGGTAATCGCTGTTTGTGTGTGCCCGAGTTTGATCCCGGGACCAGCATGCGGAGCCTTATTGATTGATAATGAATCTGTTATGAGTCGATCAGCAATCGGATGGTCGTTCTTTGCCGGCAACTCGGCAGGGCAGATTATCCACCAAGCAGGCGCCTTGCGGCCGCCACTTTTTTACTGCTGATGATTGACAGGTGTTTTTGCTGCAACACGTGTATTATCAGCAGAGTGCATTGATAATCCGGTCCGAACAGGGCGCGCGATCCCGGTATCCGCCGATATTTGTTTTCAGTGACAGAAGCGCCTGTCGCCGAAGAGCAGTCAACAAAGCGGCAATAACGAGAAGTGTTCCCCGCAAACAAACCACCAGGAAAGCAGCCGCACATAACGCCCACCCGTTTTCTACTCGAATCATCAGCACATCATGCAACAAGCGGAAAGAGCACGATTGAAGAAATCGGGATGAAAGCGTGACGCTTTCAGGTATCAAACAAGCGGCTCGGTGAGCCGCCCTTTTTTTATCCTGCTTGGTCCGATCGTGTTCCCTGATGCCAGGGGTTGATTCCCATTCCTTTTATCGTTTATCGCAGTCCGCACCCGGGTGATAAGCCCTCGTCACCTCTGCGTAGCGGCGCTGGATGATCGCATCTGTGCCGGCCGCTTTGCTGCGCTATTAATGCTCTTCCCGTCCGCTTTAGTGTTCGGCAACGCAGAACGCCCCTCGAAGGGGGGCGTTCGTGGTGAAGCGGCGTCGAAGCGGATCGTCGCCGGATTACTGCGAAAGGCGCTGGGCCAGCTCCTTCATGCGTTTGCCGGGGACGAACTTGATCCGCTTGCGGGCGGGGACGATGACGACCTCGTTGGTCCGCGGATTGCGGGCCTTTTTCTTCTTGGCGTCGCGGACGCTGAACACGCCGAAGTCGCGGATTTCGATGCGTTCCCCCTGGCCCAGGGCGCTCTTCATCTCGTCGATCAGGGCGTCGAGAACCTCGGCGGCGGTTTTCTGCGTGACTTTTAGTTTTTTGGCCACCGCGATGGCGATTTCGCGCTTAGTCATCGTTTTCCCCCGGTTGTTCCCGGTTGTCTCGCCGGTATCCTTTGGACATACCCGCTAGTCTTTGTACGCAATCTGTAACCCAAACCGTACAGCATCCGTTGAGAAGGTGTATTGAAGTCCAGTGATGCTTGGCTAGGTTAGCAGAGTCGGAGCGAGGGGTCAAGTACCTAAGTCTTAGTCTTTGGGTAAGATAGGGTCGAGGCATTCCAGGATTGAATCGCGCAGTCGGTAGCGCCGCTCGCAATCGGGGCAGGTTGCGACCCCATCGCCGTCGCTTCGCGGCGGCGGGTCGAGGCGACTTCCGCAGGCGCAGACCCAGCCGCGTCGTCGGGCCGGAACGCCCAGCATCAGGGCGAAGGCGGGCACATCGGCGGTGACCACCGCGCCGGCGCCGATCAGGCAGTGCTCGCCCAGGGTCACCCCGCAGACGATGGTGGCGTTGGCGCCGATGCTGGCACCCCGGCGGCAGAGGGTCGGTTCCCAGGCGGCGCGCCCTTTGGGGAAGAGCGCCCGCGGAGTGGGGTCGTTGGTGAACACGCAGCTCGGCCCGCAGAAGACGCCCTCCTCCAGGGTCACCCGGGTGTAGACGCTGACGTTGTTCTGCAGCTTGCAGCGGTCGCCCAGCACGACGTCCTCGCCCAGGTAGCAGTTCTGCCCCAGGACGCAGTCGGCGCCGATGCGCGCCCCCCGGGAGACGTGGCAGAAGTGCCAGACCTTGCTGCCCGGCCCGATGACCACGCCGTCGTCGACGATCGAGGTGGGGTGGATAAAGGGCGCGTCGCTCATCGCGGGACCTCCACGGGGACGCCGCCCCGGGCGGCGCTTTCGTCGGCGGCGGCCAGGACCCGCAGGATCGCCAGCCCCTCGCGGCCGCTTCCCAGGGGCTCCTCCTGTCCCACGCAGCAGGCCAGGAAGTGGGAAAGCTCCCGGGCCAGGGGCTCGCCGGGTTCGACGGTCAGCTCGCGCACGGCGTAGTCGTGGTGCTCGGTGATCGGCCGACCGGCGGCGTCGCTGAGCGGCTCGGCCCATTTGGGATGCAGTTCGACGGCGCCGCCGACGTCGTCCCAGCGCAGCATGCCGCGTTCGCCGATCAGCGTCAGCTCGCGGCGCTTGAGCGGGTCCAGCCAGCTCAGGTGGACCAGGGCCCGGCGGTCGCCTTCGAAGAAAAGGTTGAGCTGGGCGTAGTCGCTGATGCCGGGGCGGATGTGTTCGCCGGTGACGCAGGACACCCGACGGGGCCAGGCGTCGAAGACCAGGGCCAGGTTGAGGATGTCGTGGGGTCCCAGGCTCCAGAGGACATTCTCGGCGGCGCGCACCCGGCCGAAGTTGGTCCGGGAGGCGTGGGCGGTGTAGAGCCGCCCCAGCTCGCCGCGTTCCACGGCCCGGCGCACGGCATCCAGGGCCGGGTGGTAGCGCAGCACGTGGCCCACCAGCAGGCGTCGATCCCGAGCGTCGGCCAGCTCGACGAGTTCACTCCCCCGCTCGACCTCGAGGGCCAGGGGCTTCTCGACGAAAACGTGCAATCCGGCGCTCAGGGCGCGCTTGGCCAGCTCGTAGTGGGTCTGGGCCGGGGTGGCGATCGTCACCGCCTCGACACCGGCGCCGAGCAGGGCGTCGAAGTCGTCGACCAGCCGGGCCTCGGGCGCCAGCAGCGCCGCCTGCTCCCGCCCCGCCGGTGCGGGATCGTGCACCGCCGCGACAAGGCATCCCGGCAGGGACTCCAGGTTGCGCAGGATGTTGCGGCCCCAGCGGCCGACACCGGCCACACCCACTTTAATCATCTAGGATTCCTTCCTTCTTTTGGTTGCCCGCCGCAGCTTGGCGTCTCATCGGCGCGATGTTAGCAGAGCCGTGGTCTCTATTCAACGGGTCGGGGCGATTTGTTGAGAGCCCATGCCGCCCGACGGCGTATAGAGACAATACAGCATTCCGCCCCCGCCTCGGACGGCCGCCGCGTGTTATACTGGGGCGCCCGAACGGCGCCGGCGGATGACCCGTCTAGTGGGATACCGGAAGGAACCGGGAGGATCCGAGATGCCTTGGCTGAGAATACTGATCCTGGGTGCGCTGCTCCTACCGATGATGATCGCCGGGATCGAGCACCCCGCCGATCATCCCGACGAAGGGGCTGTCGGCGAGGTCGTCG
>WJMB01000338.1 GCA_014728185.1 Candidatus Coatesiibacteriota bacterium | reverse complement strand
GATGACGGTATATCAATCCTATGCCTTCTATTATCAAGCATATATAACCAGCAGGCGCCGAGGGGTTGAGTTGGCAGGCCAAACAGCATTCGGCATAGCCTCGTATCAGCAGCTTTTTCGAAGTGGATCGGTGTTTCGAGTTGGAGTTGGCTGGTCCGAGGTCGTGTGTGATGCCTACTGGAAATGCCTTCAAACTGCTGACACTATGTTATCCCTTGCTTTGCCGCCTCTACGGCAAAGCGATACCTTGAGAAAAGCCTCTGCCCATCGCTGCCCGTTGATTCGAATACTCTTTCGCTCCGTCCCAACGATTCATACAGCCAGGACGAACCGGTTGCCGATCAGGGTTCGTTGGGTTTAGCACGTCGCCGACACACCAGCGGATCGGCCTCGAGCCGACAAAACCGCCTTTTGATTTGTAGAACGGCGCCGGATGGGCTATACTAAGTCAATACTTCGTTGGACTCACTCGTCAACAAACAAAACACCAAACACGGGAGGATCCGTGAGAAAATTAGCTATACTTTTCGCCCTGCTGCCCATCGTCGCCGCCGCCGAATCCATCGAGATCTCGGGCCACCGCATCGATGTCAGCGTGCCCAGCGGCTGGGAGATGATCCAGGAGACCGCCAACGATTACTACTTCATCTGGGCCTCCGACTCCGAAGAGCTCATCGCCCTGATCAACATCTACGCCGGTGAGGACCTGGGCATGAGCACCAGCGACGTTCTGGACCAGTTCGGCGGTGACGCCGGCACCATGCTCGATGAAATGATGGCCAGCCTGGTCGAGGCCATAGAGGCCAACTCCGGCGGTCACGAGCTGCGCTTCGGCCCCTACGAGAACTCCGGAGACGATCCGGCCTACTTCGTCTCCACCGACTACTACGACAACTGGGACGGCATCGGCTACTACAACCTGGACACGATGTATCTCTACGCCGGTAAGATTTTCTACATGGACGCCTTCTGCCTGGTCGAGAAGGAAGGCACCTTCAAGAGCACGGTGCTCAGCTTCATCGACAACCTGAGCTTCCACTAGGAACCACGGGCTGGTTCTTGCTTACCATTTGAATCAAGGGGATCCCCACGGGTCCCCTTGATTGCATTTGCTCGGGAAGCGACTCGGCGGCGGTTTCAAACAAAAACGCTCACGGAGCCACGGCTTCCAGGATGCCCGGCGGGACCGGCGGCCTCCGGCTTACTTTGGCGATTATACAGCAGGTCCATCCCGGGGGGTAATGGCAGCGAAGGGAGTGCCCGGGCGGTAAATGACAAGAAGGTCGTGTGTGGCTGGATGGCGGCAGGTGCGCGCATCGAGTGCTTACTACCTTGGATACCTGTTTGGGTGGCTCGGGACTGTCTGGTCAACAGCCTTGTTAAATAGAGGCGGTGTTTCCAGCTACGCCTGGTTGGGACGGAGGGGTCCTCTTCGCCAATCAAATCGCTACCCTAATCGATGCTTGAATCGCAGGGCGGACAAAGACCGGTCATCTTTTATGGTATACTTGGCGGACGTTTACAGGAAAACCACCGACGGTGGACGACTACATCACCGCGCCGTCTCACAACTTCGCTGAGTACCGAACCCATTCAGCAGTACGTTTACTGGAGGACCGATGGTAACCCGACATCACTTCTTCACTTCGGAATCGGTAACCGAAGGGCATCCCGACAAGGTGGCCGACCAGATCTCCGACGGCGTCCTCGACGAGGCGCTGCGTAAGGACCTCCGCGCCCGCGTGGCCTGCGAGACAATGGTCACCACGGGGATGGCCTTCATCACCGGCGAGATAACCGTCGACGGCTACGTCGACATCCCGAAAGTCGTCCGCGAGACAGTCCGGCGCATCGGCTACACTGACGCGCGCATGGGCTTCGACCACCACTCCATCGGCGTGATGTCGGCCATCGACGAGCAGTCGCCGGACATCGCCCAGGGGGTCAACGAGGAAGGCGCCCACGAACAAGGCGCCGGAGACCAGGGGCTGATGTTCGGCTACGCCACCACCGAGACGCCGGAGCTGATGCCGCTGACCATCTCGCTGGCCCATCGCCTGGCCGAGCGACTCTCCGAGGTTCGCAAGCGCGAGATAATCCCCCACCTGCGTCCCGACGGCAAGAGCCAGGTGACCATCGAGTACGAGAACGGCGCCGCCAAACGGGTCTCCCATGTCGTCATCGCCGCGCAGCACGACGAGAAGATCAGCGAGGACGAGCTGCGCGAACTCGTCAAGAAGCACGTCGTCGGCGAGGTGGTCGACTCCGCCCTCCTCGACGCCAACACCGACTACCTGATCAACGGCACCGGCCAGTTCATCCTCGGCGGTCCCCAGGCCGACACCGGACTGACCGGCCGCAAGATCATCGTCGACACCTACGGCGGCCACGGCGCCCACGGCGGCGGTTGCTTCTCCGGCAAGGACCCCTCCAAGGTCGACCGCTCCGCCAGTTACATGGCCCGCTACATCGCCAAGAACATCGTCGCCGCCGGCCTGGCCGAGCAGGTCGAGCTCCAACTGGCCTACTGCATCGGCATGGCCCAGCCCGTCAGCGTGCTGGTCAACAGCTACGGCACCGCCAAGATCGATGAAGGAGCCATCGAGGCGGCCGTGCGCAAGGTCTTCGATCTGCGGCCCAAGGCGATCATCGAGCGCCTGGACCTGCTGCGGCCCATCTACCAGAAGACCGCCGCTTACGGCCACTTCGGCCGCGAGCTGCCCGAGTTCACCTGGGAGCGCACCGACGCCGCCGACGACCTGAAGAACGCCGTCTAGCTTGCATCAACAAGTCGCAATCGCGGGACACTCAACAGGATCAAACAACCTGTCGAGCGTCCCGCGATTTTCATTAGTCTTTAACGAAGGCCGTTCCAGGCTTCCCATTCCTTCTGCCGATGGTATTCCGGCATCCCCGAACGTCCGGCTCCAACACGACTTGCGCATCGAGAACCCCGGCCTCCAATCGACCACTCTTCATCGCCGATTATAGCCAAATCGACCCTTGCCCCCGGACCGGCTCCCTGCTATTTTACCCGTGCAGGGTGTGCAACAAACTCGTTTGATCACAATGAACCGTACAGGGGGAAAGGGGGCGGTTTCAACACTCTCTATCAGGCAACGGGAACCCTGACCACCAAACCCGCCTGGGTTTGGGCTCCGCTGATTATTCAGACGGCCGTGCTGGCCGTCTTTTCTTTAGGCCGCCTCAACCGCCGCATCTTCCACTGGTTCAACGGTCTCTCCCGGCTCACCGGCCGACGCCTCTGGTCCAAGATCACCATCTTCGGCGATTCCCTGGTGGCCTTCGTGCTGGTCTTCCCGCTGATCAACCTGCGCCCGGACATCGTTTGGGCCTTCGCCTGGGCCACACTGTGCACCTCCATCGTCGTCCACGTCCTCAAGCGCGGCATCAAGGCCCGGCGGCCGCCGGCTGTCCTGGCCCGCGGTGAATACATCCTCATCGGTCCGCGTCACAACCTCCACGCCTACCCTTCCGGCCACTCGGCCACGGTGTTCAGTCTCGCCGGGGTGCTGGTGCTGAGCATCCCCTTCAGCCTCCCGCGCCTGTTGTTGATCCTCGCCGCCGTCCTGACGGCCTGCTCGCGGATGGTCGTCGGCGTCCACTGGCCCCTGGACGTCCTCGCCGGAGCCCTGATCGGCTGGTCCGCGGCCTGGGCCGGCTTCGCCCTGGCCGCACTCACACCCTGGGCCTTCTCCCCCCTCTCTCCCTGACAGTCCTCGGCCTGGGCCTGCTGGCCGCCGCCCTCCACCTGCTGCTCTACTACGACGTGCGCTACAGGCGCGCAGCGGGGACCCAACGCTTCGTCGCCGTGGTCTGCCTGACCCTGGGGCTAGGCGAACTGTTCAAGCTGCTGCTCAACCTCTGATCCCACACCGTACCGTCACCCAGGTTGGTCACCCCGCCGCGCCCCGTGTTATAATCCGGCTCGCCTTTTCAGCATTGCCATCAAGCGCTTTACCTCTCGAAATCTGTGGATGGAAACTAATCAACAGCGGATTGCATCACCTCTGAGGCGTATCCTGATTGGCTTGTCTGCTTTTTGGAACCTGATCGTGACTGTAACCTACTGATAGTTCGCGTGATGATCAGCATTTTCCTGTCACAAGGCACTTGGAAAAAGGACAGCTTACAAATACGCAAGGCATTATTACACGTGCTGAACAGGCATATATCGCTGATAGCTAGTTGTTATGCGCTTCAGGCCTGCGGGAGTTGTCACTATCCGTGCGTTGCCTGATGGCGCAAAACCAGACCTATTCTAAAAAGACGCATCTGCGATAACACTGGCCTTCGGCTAGTCGCGGCTCCTGATTTGCATCCCGGGCATCCCAGATAGGCGGCTGAGCCGCTCCGGTATTGCTTACGAAAGCGACCCTCTTGATTAACCGCATCCGCAATTTCTCCATCATCGCCCACATCGACCATGGGAAGAGCACCCTGGCCGATCGGATGCTCGAGCTCACCGCCACCATCGAGAAGCGCAAGATGCAGGAGCAGATGCTGGATACGATGGAGCTCGAGCGCGAGCGCGGCATCACAATCAAGGCCCAGAACGCCCGGATGAGTTTCACCGCCGACGACGGCGAGACCTACGAACTCAACCTGATCGACACCCCGGGCCACGTCGACTTCTCTTACGAGGTCTCCCGGGCTCTGGCCGCCTGCGAGGGCGTCCTGCTCGTCGTCGACGCCACCCAGGGCGTCGAGGCCCAGACCGTGGCGAACATGTATCTGGCCGCCGAACACGACCTGGTCATCATCCCGGTCATCAACAAGATCGATCTGGACACGGCCCGGCCCGAACAGGCCGCCGAGGAGGTCCTCAGCCTGCTGGGCGATCCCGACGCCCCCTTCTTCTTCACCAGCGCCAAAACAGGTGAGGGGGTGCGCGATCTGCTCCAGGCCGTCGTCGAACTCGTCCCCCCGCCCGCGGGCGACCGCGAGGCCCCCCTGCGCGCCCTGGTCTACGACGCCTTCTACGACGACTACCTGGGCGTGATCACCGCCCTGCGCGTCGTCGACGGCGTGCTTTGCGAGGGCGACGAGATCGAGTTCTTCGCCGACGGCGGCCGCTACACCGTCTCCGACGTAGGCTACTTCGCCGTCGACAGACGACACGTCGACAACCTCGAGGCCGGCGAGGTCGGCTACTTCACCGGTGCGGTCAAGGAGCTCAACCAGGTCAAGATCGGCGACACCCTGATCCACGCCGGAGAGAAAAAGAAGATCGCTCCGCTGTCCGGTTACAAAGAACCCAAACCCGTCGTCTTCTGCGGCCTCTACCCCACCGCCAACGACGACTACCCGGAGCTCAAGAAGGCCCTGCAGAAGCTGGCCCTCAACGACGCCAGCTTCACCTGGGAGCCCGAAACCTCGGAGGCCCTGGGCTTCGGCTTCCGCTGCGGCTTTTTGGGGATGCTCCACCTCGAGATCGTCCAGGAGCGCCTGGAGCGCGAGTACGACCTGGACCTCGTCGCCACCACCCCCAACGTCATCTACGAGGTCACCACCACCGACGGCGAGACCGACGAGGTCCATTCCCCCGTCGCCATGCCCGATTTCGCCGAGATCGAGTCCGTCGCCGAGCCCTACATCCGCGCCACCCTGATCACCCCGCCGACCTACATCGGCAACATCATGAAGCTCTGCGAGGAGAAACGGGGCGAGTACGTCGCCACCGAGTACCTGGACCCGGAGCGGGTGATGCTGCGCTTCGACCTGCCCCTGGCCGAGGTGGTCCTCGACTTCTACGACCGCCTGAAGAGCTGCACCCGGGGCTACGCCTCCTTCGACTACGACGTCGTCGGCTACCGTGTCAACGAACTCGACAAGCTCGAGCTGATCGTCAACGGTCAGCCCGTCGACGCCCTCTCGGTGATCATCCACAAGGAAAAGGCCTACCAGTACGGGCGCAACCTCTGCCTCAAACTGCAGAAGCTCATCCCCCGCCAGCAGTTCGAGGTGGCCATCCAGGCCAAGCTGGGCGGACGGATCATCGCCCGCGAGACCGTCAAGGCTCTGCGCAAGGACGTCACCGCCAAGTGCTACGGCGGCGACATCTCCCGCAAGCGCAAGCTCCTCGAGAAGCAGAAGAAGGGCAAGAAGCGGATGAAGATGGTCGGCACCGTCGAGATCCCTCAGCGGGCGTTCATGAGCGTGCTGGGCGTCGAGGACGACCCCCACGAGATCAAGCAGAAGTACGGCAAGGGTCGCTAGGCCGTGCGCTCCAACCAACGGGGCCGACGGCGCGCTCACACTCCAAGACACCAATTGCGGTATGGGTTTGTTGCCACAAATCGTCTACCGGGTTGTAAGGGCGCTGTGACGTAGAGGCAATGGGGTCGCGTACCCCGCTCAGACCGGGTGTTGATGATAACTTGCTGATAACAAGCGAGACGCATTACACGTTCTCGTCACAATTGAGCAATAATAGTGGCGGCGACGAGGGATGTGCTCCGTGAACAATCTACTGTGACAACAGCTTGCACTCAACGTCCATCCGATTGCCACTTGAATTATAAGCGCATCAATAACAAGCAGAAAGCGTGCGCATGATGATATCTGGATCAATGCGCGTCGCACTCCGATAGCGAATACCTGCTCGATGAACATCTCAATATCCGCCCAGTTTGGTCCGAAACTGTTCCACGATGCCTAATCTCTTTAGGGATTATTACACGTGCATGAACAGACATGTATTGCTAATAGCTTATTATTATGTGGCTTATATCTGCGCAGGTTGACCTTGTTTGTGCATTGCTCGGTGGCGGAAAACAGACGTGCTCTAAGCGGACGCTTCCAATTGAACGCTCTGCTTCGGGTAGT
>WJMB01000337.1 GCA_014728185.1 Candidatus Coatesiibacteriota bacterium | reverse complement strand
CTGAAAGCCATCGCCAAGGGGTTGAGCTTCGGTCGCCGGGAGCTCAAACGCATTTGGATGGACACCGGCTATACCCCGCTGGCCTCCGACGCCACCAGCGAGCTGGGTCGCTTTATCGAGGCGCATCCGGGGCTGCCCGGACATAAGGACCTTCTCGAGGAGGGCCTGGGTCTCGAGGAGCGCATGGGAGCCGAGGTCTGGAACGATCCCCCGGCCCGTGACGCCTGGCTCGCCGAGAACGCCGCCTAAGGTCGCAACTGTTGGAACGGGCTCCGGGTGCGTCGCCGGAGCCGTTGTGCTAGCCCTTGCGCTAGCTCGAGGTCGCCTTGCTGATCATCGAAATCAGCGTCATCGCGGTGCTTTTGTTCTTCTCCGCCTTCTTCTCCAGCTCGGAGACGGCGTACTTCTCGCTGTCCTCGGGTCGGCGGGAGACCATGGAGTCCAGCTCGCGCGCCGGCGAGCGCCGGGCCGCCGGGCTGATCGCCCGCCCCACCGACCTGCTGGTGACCCTGTTGATGGGCAACCTGTTGGTCAACGTGGCCTCGAGCTCGTTGGCCACGGCGGTTCTGCTGCGCTACATGGAGACCGGCGCCCTCGAGTACGCCACCCTGGGGATGACCTTCGTGCTGCTCATCCTGGGCGAGGTGACCCCCAAGAGCCTGGCCGCCTACCACCCGGTCCGCTGGGCCGTGCGCGCGGGCAGGCTGCTCAACTTCTTCCGGGTGCTCTTCACCCCGGTGCGCGTCCCCTTGACCCGGCTCTCCCGCCGCCTGATGCGCAAGCTGGCCGAGCGCTCCGCCGACAGCGATTCCCTGACCGTCGAGGAGCTGCGCACCGCCCTCGAGATGGCCCGCGAGCACGGCGAGGTCGACGAGTTCGAGTCGATGATGCTGGGGCAGATCTTCGCCCTCGAAGACAAGCGGGTGCGCCAGATCATGACCCCGGCCTCCGACATCGTCTCGCTGGAGCTGGGCGAGAAACCCGCCGCCGCCCTGGAGATCTTCCGCCGCCACCAGTTCGCCCGGCTGCCCGTCTACCAGGACGAGCCGGACAACTGGGTCGGGGTGGTGCGGGCCCAGGACGTCGGACACGCCGTGCTCTCCGGCCCGCCGGCCAATCTGCGTCCCCTGCTGCGTCCGATCATCTTCATCCCGGAATCGGCCAGCGCCCTGACCCTGCTGCGCCGCCTGCGTGCCGAGGGCTCCCACCTGGCCCTGGTCACCGACGAGTACGGCGTGTTGGTCGGCCTGGTCACCCTGCAGGACATCTACGACGAGCTCTACGAGATCGGCGCCCAGCGGGGGAGCAAGCTGCGCCGACTGGGTCCGGAGCGCTGGGTCTGCGCCGGTTCCCTGGGCCTCGACGACTTCGGCCGGGGCACCGGCGTCGGGATCGTTGATGAGTACTACAGCTCCCTGGGCGGCCACCTGACCGGCATCCTTGGCCGCATCCCCGAGGCCGGCGAGCGCCTGAGCGCCGACGGTCTGGACTACGAGATCCTCGCCGCCGAGCCCACCCGCATCGTGCGCGTGCTGGTTCAGAAGCGGCCGCAGACCGGGGGGAGCGCATGAGTCTGCTCCTCGGCCTGATCCTGCTGCTGGTGGCCATCCTCGGCTCCGGCTTCTTCTCCGGTCTCGAGACCGCCGTGATCTCCGTGGACCGGGTGAACCTGCTCAGCGAGGCCCGCGCCGGGGATCGCCGCGCCCACACTCTGCTGGAGCGCCTGCGCCGTCCCGAGTGGCTGATCACCACCCTGCTGGTGGGCACCAACGTCTGTGTCGTCGGCGCCTCGACGGTGGCCACGGCCCTGCTGATCCAGCTCCTGCCGCCCCAGTGGCACGGCCTGGTGGCGGTGATGACCTCGGTGGTTCTCACACCGATCCTGTTCTTTTTCGGCGAGCTGTTGCCCAAGATCATCGGTCGCGCCTACGCCAACGGTCTCTCCAAGGCCGTCATCTGGCCCCTGCGGGTCATCGGCTGGCTCTTCGCCCCTGTCTCGCTGATCGCCGGCGGCCTTTCCCGGCTGCTCTTCAAGCTGCTCAAGATCGAGCGCGGGTCGTCCTGGCGGATCAGCCGCGAGGAGCTGCGGGTGATGATGCGCCGAGGCGAGCGCCACAGCGCCATCGAGGCCCACACCGCCCGGATGGCCGGCGCCGCCTTCCACTTCGCCGACCGCGAGGTGCGCGAGGTGATGACCCCGCTGCGCCTGATCAAGGCCGTGCCGGCCGATACAGGCATAGCCCGGGCCTTCGCCGTGGCCGGCAACAGCGACAAGCCCTTCCTGATGGTCTATCGCGGTCGCGTCGACGAGCTCGTCGGCGTGGTGCCGATGAACGAGCTGGTGCGCGCCCCCCTGGGCAGCCGTCTGGGCCGGGTGATGCACGAGCCGCTCTACGTCCCCGAGAATAAATCCCTCGAGGGCATGCTGGCCGAGTTCCGCCGCAGCGGGCGAAACCTGGCCGTCGTCGTAGACGAATTCGGCTCCACCCTGGGCCTGGTCACCCTGGACGACGTCCTGGGCGCCATCATCGACATCGAGCCCCTGGGCGTCGGGGAGGTCGGACCCGAAAGCATCGGCGACGAGGAGTTGATCCTGCCCGCCGAGACGGGCCTGGTCGAGCTCCTCGAGCGCTACCAGATCGAGCTGCCCACCGGCGATTACGCCACCCTGGGCGGTCTGCTCAACGACCACCTCGAGCGCATCCCCAAGACCGGTGAGGAGCTTGAGCTCGCCGGCTGGCGCCTGCGCGTGGCCGCAGCCGGTCCGCGTCGGGTCCGCCGGGTCGGCCTGCGCCGGGTGGACTGAGACTGTCCTCGGCCGGTACTCGAAGACCCTGGGTTCATTGATCTTCCAAGTTGTCGAAGCTGGTAGACAGACGTCGAAAACCAGTCCAGTAAGGTTTCCACCGCCACTCGATAGCAACGCTGATAACCCTTGGAGGTTTCGGCTGACGACCAAGGGGTAGGGTTTTTCGCACGAATTGGGCGAGGGCCGGGTCTGATGACCCGGCCCCCATCTGTTCGGCGGATGTTGAGCAGTCACGATGAAACAGACTCAGAGAGTCACCAACCCAGTGACTTGATTGCGCCGAAGCTCGAGTCCTCGACCGCCGCTCCGGACAGGGTCAACTCGACATATGGTCGGTAGGCTTCATCATATTCCTTGGAGTAGAACTTGGCGAACTTGCTGCCCGCCCGAGCGTGCATCACGAAGCCGTTGTTGTCGGGCAACGAGCCGGAGATCCAGGCGGCGAAGAGGTCGGTGAGATCGATGGTTTCCCAGCTCTGGTCGCCTCCGGCTGTGGAGAAACCCTGGCTGTGCCAGACGGTGTCGCTGTGGCTCAGGTGGCCGCCTGACCAGGTGTCCTCGCTCCAGTCCTGGGTGATATCGTGGAAATCGACCATGCAGGTGCCGCCGGAGGGGCAGGAGAAGAAGCGGAACAGGTGCACGGTGGCATTCACCATGGTTTCTCCGGCGTAGGCGTCGAGGTCGAAGCGCAGGTTGGCGCGCTCGAAATGCCCGGAAGCGGAGTAGTTGGCCACCCAGAGTTCGCTGTCTGAGCCGTGGTTGCCGCCGGCGGGGTCGGTGTAGGTGTCGTCGGTGGGGTAGAGGGTAACCTGGTAGGTCGCCGCAACGGGGATGAACAGGGCGAGGGACAGGATGAGGGGCAGTTTCTTGAGCAAGGTGGTCCTCCTTGGAGTTGTTCAAGGGTTATCGCGGTTTCGGGAGTTCAAACGTTGTGGGGGATCGCCGGCGCCCAACGCCAACCGTAATCGACGGCCGCCGCACCCGGGACCAGACTGGTGAAGAAGCTGAGGACGACGGTGGGTGTCTCGCCGTCCATCAGATGGAACACCAGATCGACGGCCGTTCCCAGAACCATCAAGCCGCCGAAGATTGCTGCGAGCCGGCTCCGGAAGGAACTACGGGCGATGAGAGTCAGGATGGGCGGCGGGGCGGCCAGAATGTACCAGGCGCTGAAGATTCAGAGCATGGCGTCGGTCAAGGGTTCGACCGCTTCGCCGCTTCCGCTTGCGGCTTCGCAGGCATGCAGCGCCAGGTGCAGGACACCGCCGAGGAAAAACAGGATGAGCAATCCCCAGACCCTGAGCGTCCGTCACTGGTCGTCCCGGGGGGGCGGGGTTTTCATGGTTATCCCCGTTGAGGACTGCTCGATGGTTGCCGGAGTTGTGTTTCTGAGGCGTACATTGCATCGCGGACGCCCGGTGACAGATGAGCCTGTTAGGGGCGAGGGACGGGATGACGGGCGGAGCCGTCGAGACGAACCAAACCGAAAAATCTCTGCTACTCGCTCGTCATCCCGGACCCTCGACGGAAAGCGGCGTCAGGGTCATGACTCCGCCGGTGAGATTAGCTAGAAGCCCACCTGGAGGCGCACGTAGAGCGCGTCGGCGCTCTGAGCCTCGTACTCGCGTTCGGCGGTGAGATTGGCCCGGTAGTCCAGCTTGAAGGCGGCGTCATTGAGGCCGCCCAGGCCCAGGGTCACCCCGCCGGTGAGCCAGGAGTAATCGCGGTCGATGTCGTCGTCGACATTGCCGCCCAGCTCCATTCCCTCGTACATCACGTGGGGCTGGAGGTAGGGAAAGAGCTCGGAGCCCAGTTCGATGTCATATGCCCCCAGCAGGTAGTACGCGTCGCGCTCGAGCTCGACGGGCTCGACGTCGCCGTAGGCCGCGTTGAAGCCGGTGCCCAGGAAGTACTCGCCGACGATGTAGAAGCTGTCATACTCCCAGCGCAGCCCTCCCGAGGCCCGCCAGACGTCGTCGTAGTCGCCGTCGAAATCATAATCCACGGTCTGGTTCTCGAAGTGGCCGCCCACGCTGACGCCCCAGGGCAGGTGGAGCTGCAGCCCGACCAGGGTGATGCCCTCGATGTCCATCGTGTTGCCGGAGCCGTTGTAAAAACCGGCCTGGAGGTCCAGGGACAGGTCTTCACCGAATGTTGGTGTAAGCTCGAGGCGGGCGCCGGTCATGTGGCACTGGCCGAAAACAGAGAAGAACTGCGGTTTCTCGCAGACCGGGTTATCGAAACACTCCTGCCGGCCGACGAAGCCGCGCATGACATGCCCGCGTGCGATGCCGGTTCCCAGCCATTCCAGCGGGGTGAACATGATCTCGGCCTCCTTGCATTTCACCGAGATGTCGTCGCCGCCGGAGCCGGCGCAGGTGGAGACACCAAGTTCTATGCCGTAATGCAGGTAGTCGCCCAAGGCTCCCTCGGCTCCCACCGCGGCATGGCGCACGGCGATCCTGCCGGCCGGCACACTGTAGCCCAGGTCGACGTCGTCTTCGCCGATGTAGTGGTAGTACTGGAGCATGACGTTGCCGGATAGCTCCGGGGACTCGAAGTCGAGGGCGACGGCGGGGGCGGCGAAGGCGAGAATCAGGGCCGGGACACCGAGGGTGGTTAGTGCGGGGTTGTTCTTCATCGCTTCGTTCCGTTTTTGACAGGGGGATGGTTCCAACAGAGCTGCTTAATGATACTGAGTTTCTGTATCATCTTTTCTGAGAGGTAGTCTAAAGAGGGGCGCTGGTTAATGTCAAGACTGATAATTGATTGAGACGGTATTGAGATTGTGAGCTAGTGCGGAGGGGTTCCAGTTTGGCGGTACTGAGGAACGACCGCTGGCCGAGTGGATAACGAAGGGACCGGCGCGGACCGGTCCTTCGATCGATTCGTGGTGCTGGTCCACCGGACTGCGGGGACGGAAGGGTTTGAGCTGGAATACGTGAAAAAAACCTCCCCGTCGGGGAGGTTTTAGTATCGCAGTAGGCGGTATTGCTACTCCGGGGTCACTTGAGCATCCGGGTCAGCTCGGGGACCACCTCGTGCAGGTCGCCGACGATGCCGAAGTGGGCGTACTCGAAGATCGGCGCGTTGCGGTCCTTGTTGATGGCCACGATGTACTCCGAGGTCTTCATCCCGGCCAGGTGCTGGATGGCCCCGGAGATGCCGCAGGCCACGTAGAGCCGGGGACGCACGGTGCGGCCGGTCTGGCCCACCTGGTGGGGGTAGGGCATCCAGCCGGCGTCGACGGCGGCACGGCTGGCGCCGACGGCCCCGCCGAGGGCCTCGGCCAGGTCGAAGATCTTCTGGAAGTTCTCGGGCTTGCCTACGCCGCGGCCGCCCGAGACGATGATGCGGGCCTCGGCGATGTTGAAACCGGCCTTGGCGGGGATGAACTCGCGCAGCACGGCCAGCAGGTCGCTCTCGGCCAGCTCGACCTTCTCTTCGATGACCCTGCCCTCGTGGCCCGGGGCCGAGCGGACGGGGAAGACCTTGGGCCGCACGGTGGCCATCTGGGGGCGGTGGTTGGGGGTGATGATGGTGGCCATGATGTTGCCGCCGAAGGCGGGCCGGGTCTGCTGGAGGCGCCGGTTTTCGGTGTCGATGGCCAGGCCGGTGCAGTCGGCGGTCAGGCCCGTGCCCAGGCGGGTTGCCAGGGCGCCGGCCCAGTCGCGGCCGTTGTTGGTGGCGCCGAAGAGGACGATCTCGGGCTTGTACTTCTCGATCACCGCGGCGGCGGCCTTGACGTAGCCGTCGGTGTTGTAGCGCTTGAGCAGGGGATGGCGGCCCAGGTGGACCACGTCGGCGCCGTGGGCGATCAGCTCGTCGGTGAGGCCGCTGACGTCGTCGCCGAGGAGCAGGGCCGAGAGGGGCACGTCGAGTTCATCGGCCAGCAGACGGCCCTCGCCCAACAGCTCCAGGCTGACGTGGGCCACGCCGTCGTCGTGGGTCTCGACGGCCACCCAGACGCCGCGGTAAGCGTCCAGATCCACGCCGCCCGTCGTCTCGGGACGGTCCAGGACGATGGCGTCCACGGGGCATTCGTCGACGCAGGCGCCGCAGTCCGTGCAGCGCTCGTTGACCCGGGCGATCTTGTCTACCATCTTCAGGGCGCCGAAGGGGCAGACCTTGACGCACTTGGCGCAGCCGATGCAGAGCTTGTCTTCGATACGTAGGTGGGCCACTTGCCGACCTCCGTGGGG
>WJMB01000336.1 GCA_014728185.1 Candidatus Coatesiibacteriota bacterium | reverse complement strand
TTCTACCGCAAGCTGGGCTTCGAGATGATCGGCGGCGTCCTCGACGAGGGCTGGGCCATCGTGCGCCACAGCGATTGCACCCTGGGGCTGTTCCAGGGGCATATCGCAACGAACCTGCTCAACTTCCGGGGAGGCGACGTCCGGGCGATAGCCGCGGAGCTCGAGGCTCGCGGGCTGGAGTTGAGCGAAAAGGCCCACACCGAGGAGGACGGCAGCGCCGGCGCCGAGATCCATGACCCCGACGGCAACCGCATCTACTTCAACACCTTCCCCGGCGAGGAGATTTGACAACTGTTTGATAGTAATCCGCAGGGGCGGACCAGAAGGTCCGCCGGTTCTATTGGAAGAACCATCAAACAGCAAGGGGTAGCAATCCCGGCCCTGCGTAGGGGTCGGTGGATATGGGTCAAAGGTCAAAGAGTCAGTTGGGACCCCAGGCATGGTTGTTCGCGGGCGGTTGAATCAACAACGGGAGGACCCGGAGGTCCTCCTCTACGATTACTGTCGTCATCGTGCCGATCTCCCGCGTACATACCCAACGGACGGCGGCTCGGTATGCCGCCCGTAATTCGTAAACGAGACGCATTGCGATCAACCGACCGACGGCCATCAAGAGGCAAGTGAGCGAATCCCGCTATCGAAACAAAGGCGGGATCGGAGACCCCGCCCTACAGGGAACCAGCCGGTGACACCCCGAATCGCTACCCCGCCTCCCGCTCCAGGATCAGCGTCACCGGGCCGTCGTTGACCAGCTCCACGTGCATGTGGGCGCCGAAGACCCCCTCGGCGACGGTGAAACCCCGCTCGCGCAGCAAAGCGGCGAAGCGGGCCACCCGGGGCTCGGCGACTTCTGGCGGGGCGCTTTGGACGTAGCTGGGTCGCCGCCCCTTGCGGCAGTCGCCGTAGAGGGTGAACTGGCTGACGACGAGGAACTCGCCGCCGATGTCGGCCAGGGAGCGGTTGAGCCGGCCCTCTTCGTCGCGGCAGACCCGCAGGTTGGCCACCTTGTCGGCCATCCACTCGAGGACGGCCTCGTCGTCGGTGGCGGCGACGGCGACCAGCAGCAGGTGGCCGAAGCCGATCCGGCCGACGGTCTCGCCGTCGATGGTCACGGCGGCGCGGCTGACGTGCTGGAGTACGACGCGCATGGCTAGAGGGCGTTCTCCTCGGGAGTGTAGGCGGACTCGCAGTAGGGGCAGATGACCACGGGACCCTCGGGGGCGTCCTCGATGTGGCGGGGGTCCACCCGGGCGCCGCAGCTCGGACAGCGGGTGGTGATCCGTCGCGCCCGGCGTCGCGGCGCGGTCCTCCGCCGGACGCTCCCTCCATCGCGCTGGGTGGTGAAGATGTTTCCGAAACCGGCCCCTCCGCCGCCCATCCGGTTGCGGATGGCGCTCGTCAGGCCGATGATGAAGGCCACCAGACCGATGACGAAGAGGGCACCGGCGATCCAGATCAGGAACTCCAGCCCGGTCAGCGTGCCGAAGACAATTCCCAGAGGCAGGGCGGTGCAGCCGATAACGAAGAGGACTATCCCCCGGGCCAGCCGGGGGCCGGCGTTGGAATCACCGAAGAAAGACAACGTTGACCTCCCCCCCGCGGGGACAATCGCCCGTCGGACCGCAAGAACCCGACGGTGAGTCTGGATGAGCCGCCACCGATTCTACAAGGCCCGGGCCGAACTGTAAACCGCCCCGCGATGATCGCCGCCGGGACACTCACCTCCGCTCATGGGCGACGGAAGGCTTCAGCACAGCCTTGAAGCCGACCTTGCGAGTCCCGATTCGACGCGAACCCGATCCATGCCGCCAAAAGAAAACAAGCCCCCTGAGGGGCTTGTTGGTCGGGTGTTGCCAGGGCTGTGATCTCCCGCCTTAGGAGTGCTCGTCGTGGTGCGAGAGGGTGGTACGCAAAAACTTCTCGTCCTCGGCCTTGATCAGTGAATCGCGGATCGCGGGCTGAGTGAGAAGCTTGGCGATGCGGGAGATGGTGTGCAGGTGTGTATGCGGGTCGTCGGCCGGGCTGATGAGCAGGAAGAGGAGGTTGACCTTGGAGTGCCCGTTGTCGCCGAAGCGGATGCCGTTGCGGCTGCGTCCGATGGCCAGGATGGGCTTGTCGAGGCCGGGCATCATCAGGTGGGGGATGGCCGCGCCGGAACCCACGGCGGCCTCGTACTCCAGTTCCCGGTTGAAGATGGCGCTGATGACCTCGGCGTTGGTGGGCAATCCGGGCTGTCCGACGACCAACTGCGCCATTTCGTGCAGCGCCGCGTGCCGGTCGTTGGCTTCCAGATCCAGTTTAACCGCCCCGGAGGGGATCAACTGTTCGAGGCGCAATGACCCTCCTTTGCTTGATGGTGGTTTCGATGAGGACCGTAGCTGACCATCTAATAGAATAGCCGGAAAAGCCGTCTCAGTCAAGGTCGCGGGGTGTTAAAGCCGTCACAGCCTCGGGGGTCTTGCAGCCGTTGAAGAAGTGTGAATCAGCTTGGTAACAATTAGAAGCCGGTGATATCACCAGCCTTTAACGCACGGTGTGCTTTCTCGCGCCGTGAAGAGTCCGGATACCCTCGGCAACTAAGGCATGTTATTGAGACGGTGACCGGGGCGTCGGCCTCAGTCGCGCTCGCGGTTACGGATGAAGGAGACCAGGACGATCAGGTTGAAGATAAAGCCCGCCCCGGCGCCGATGTAGAACCCCAGCGGGCCGAAGACCAGCCCGCCCCCGGCGGCCAGCGGCAGGAACACCGTGAAATAGGTCGCCTTCTCCGAGGGCTTCTTGCGCTCCTCGCGCTCCATCGAGAACAGCATCCCCACCTGGATCGCCGCCGTCGCCAGCGCCGTGGCCAGGATGGACTCCAGCAGGGGCTGCTCGGGCAGCTCCATGTCCATCAGGCTCAGGATCAGCCAGCCCAGGCCGAAGGTGACCATGAAGGCCACACCCCAGTTGATGGCGTCGGCGAGAAAGCGGAAGGGGGCGCCCAGCTTGAGGTAGAACAGGAAGCAGACGACCAGACCTGCGATCAGGATGATGGCGGTGATGCTCATCGGGGCTCCTCGAGTTTTTTAGGACGCTGTCGATGAATGTACTGACTGGATACGCCGTCGGCCGAACACTCCCCGAAACGCGACCGCCGTCGATGACCGGCTGTCCCAGACCGGCGCACCTCCAGGACCGGTGCCGGGCGTCGCGCGCGCAAGGTCGAACCGGCCCGCCGCGGAACGATCAGGACCATCCCACGGGTTGCCGCGACGGGACCTCGGCGAAAGCGGCGGCGGGAAAACGATGACGGTGACGCCGACGGGCCGGCTTGGCACGTTTCTTGCGGAGGCCGACGCCGCCTCGGGCGAACGGCCGCCCCGCTCTGCTGCAAGAAACGTGCCAAGCCGGCCCGGCGGCGTCACCGTCATCGTTTTCCCACCGCCGCTTTCGCCGAGGTCCCGTCGCGGCGGCCCGGGGATGCGGCCGATCGTTCCGCAGCGGGCCAGTTCGACGTTGCGCGCGCGACGCCCGGCACCGGTCCTGGAGGTGCGCCGGTCTGGGATAGCCGGTCATCGACGGCGGTCGCGTTTCGGGGAGTGTTCGGCCGACGGCGTATCCAGTCAGTACATT
>WJMB01000335.1 GCA_014728185.1 Candidatus Coatesiibacteriota bacterium | reverse complement strand
TTGGAGACGGCGGATTGACACCGGTGTTAAACAAGGCAATGGTTTACATGAAGCTTGTCCTTCAGTATCAGTTTCTTTCCAGGATGCCCAGCGGGACCGACATCTCGGGGCTCTTTGCCTTCTTCAGTGGATCGGTACACACAAGAACTGCACCATCTGTCAAAAAGAGGTGATTTACGCAGGCGCATGAAAAGATGCAATGCCGTATCAGCCTTTGGGACAACCACTTAACCACGACTCATCCACACAGCGGTCGGGGATAAAACCTTCTACGCCCCAAATCCTGCGTCGATCACGCCCCGACCGGCCCGCCTCTAACCTGGACTCCTCCTCGACCCCCGTCACGACACGCTTGGCACGCTTGTTGCTTTGTTGTTGTGTTGCCTGAGGGTGCCGCCAGGCGACCGTCTATCAATACCACCACGAGGAGGAAGTCATGTCCGTGAAAATCAAGCACGGTCTCGGTCTGGGACTGCTCTGCGTCCTGCTGACTCTCGCCGCCTGCGAGAAGGCTGTGGGGTCATCCAGCGACGGCGACGGGGAGGCCACAGGCGACGGCGCCGTGGTCGACAGTGAACAGGCGCTCTGCTACGATGACGTCGGTAATCAGATCGTGCCGCCGGAGCCCGGGGAGCGCTTCTACGGCCAGGACGCCCAGTACGAGCGTTTGCAGTCCAGCTACCGGGACAACGGCGACGGCACCATCACCGACCTCAACACCGGCCTGGTCTGGCAGCAGGCCTTCGCCGGGCGGATGAGCTGGTTCGACGCCGAGGACTACGCCGCCGAGCTCGAGCTGGGCGGTTATGACGACTGGCGCCTGCCCAGCGTCGAGGAGCTGACCTCGATCGCCCTGTTCTCAGGGGGCATGCAGACCATGACGCCCTACCTGGACACTGACTACTTCGACTTCGAGTATCCGGAGGAGCCCTGGCGGGTCATCGACGGCCAGTACTGGTCCGGCGATTACTACATCGGCACGGTCTTCCAGGGTGACGAGGCGGCCTTCGGCTTCAATTTCGCCGACGGGCACATCAAGGCCTACCCCACGGAGAACAGCCCCGGGGGCGGTCCCTTCGAGGCCTATGTGCGTTGCGTCCGGGGCACGCTTTACGGCGAGAGCGACTTCGTCGACAACGGCGACGGCACCGTCACCGATCTGACCTCGGGGCTGATGTGGCAGCGGGCCGACGACGGCTCGACCTACGACTGGGAGGAGGCCCTGGCCTACGCCGAGGGACTCGAGCTGGCCGGTCATGACGACTGGCGCCTGCCCGACGCCAAGGAGCTGCAGTCCCTGGTCGACTATTCGCGCAACAATCCCGCCCTGGACCCGATCTTCCAGCTCAGCGACGATGACGCCTGGTGCTGGTCGAGCACCACCCACGGCGACGCCTACAACAACGCCGTCTACATAAGCTTCGGCAAGGGCACAGACTACCGGGGCACCGACGTCCACGGCGCCGGAGCCCTGCGCAGCGATCCCAAGTCCGGCGATCCCGACGACTACCCCCAGGGTCGCGGCCCGCAGAACGACGAGGTGCGGATTTACAACACCGTCCTCTGCCTCCGCGACGCGGACTAGCCGGCCCTTCGACCACTGAGCGCCCTGGACTGGTCCAGGAACCGGTCCAGGGTGTTCGACGGGCGCTCGGCCCGGAGCCTCACCCGGCAAACCCGGACACGTCTGGAAAAAGCGCTCCAGAGCGGGTAAGCTGTTAACAGCAACCATTAACGGCCACCATCGTTGAACCCAGCGAAAAGGAGCGCCCATGGCCCGCCTCAAACCCGGCCTGTTTATCGCCCTGATGACCCTACCCCTGCTGATCGTCCTCGGCTGTGACGGCGGCACCGGCTCCGACGGCGACACCGGCACCGGCCGCGACCTGGCCTGGGGCCTGGACAAGGCCGATCCGATCCGGGACGCCGAGCTGCCCGACGGCGCGCTGCACACCATCTACGCCTACCTGCTCGACGACGACGGCGAGCTCCTCGACCGGGCCACCGCCTTCTGGCACTTCGTCTACGTCGATCCCGCGATACCCACCGACGACAACCGCCTCGACGTGACCGTCCACACCAACGGCCTGACCAGCGACAGCATGGAGCGCAGCGAACTCGACGAGGAGCTGCCCGACTACGCTGACGCCGACGGCTGGATCGACGCCGCCGACGCCGGGCTGCCCGACGGCTACGACATCGACGAGCGCTTACTGCTGGTGGTGCCCAACTATCTGGCCGACTGGTTCGGCGGCTCGGAGAATCTGGCTTATGTGCTCTACTACGACGCCGACGCGGAATCCTACGACTACCTGGCCGCCGTGGACGCCGACACCGAGACGCTCAACAACATCTTCGACGGCGCCCAGCTCCAGCTCCTACTGGACCTGCTCGAACAGTGGATCCCCGACGAGGGCTAGCCGAAAGGCGACTTCTCTCCTCTTGAACAACTATGCTGGACGGCGCCGTAACAACCACGTAGGTGGTTGCCAAAGCGGCGCTTCTCGGCTATACTACTCTAATTGGATCGCCGCTTTGAATTGTTGACGGTGAAGGCCGCGGTCAAGGCCCGTTTAGGCAGCCAAGTCCGACGGGCGCCGGTCGCCGTAAGTGGGAGTAGCCCATGGCCCTGAGTCTCGATCGCGAGCGCTGCGCCTACTGCGGCGGCTGCGTCGGCGCCTGCCCGACGCTGGCCCTCGAGCTGGCCGAGCTTACCTTGATCATCGACGAGGACCTGTGCACCGAGTGCGGCGCCTGTGTCCAGGTCTGCCCGGTGGGGGCGCTGAGCCTGACCGTCGGGGCGGTCACTCCCGTAACAGACTCCTGACGGCACAATTCATCTGTAATGCATCTGTAATGCATCTGTAATGCATCCGTAAGATTGACTTGCCGTTGTCACCCGCGAAGCAACTGATTCCTTCCGCACCTTTTAAGCATATACCCCCCGAGGGGGATTGATATGTCTCTGAGCCTCAAGCGCATCCGCGGCGAGTGGTTGGCCAACCTGGCCCGCAACCTGCTCAAGGTCCGCTTCGACAAGGACAAACCCCACGGCCACGCCATCCGGCCAGTGCTGGTCAGCTATAACATCACCAACCGCTGCAACATGCGCTGCGAGTACTGCGGCTATCCCGGAATGGACCAGCGGGAGCTGAAGACATCGCAGATGCTGCGCGTTCTCGAGAAGATCCGCCCGGGCTGCCCGGCCCTGGACATCTCCGGCGGCGAGCCGCTGATACTCAAGGACATCGACCGGATCATGGCTCACGCCTACGGGCTGGGCTTCGCACCCCTGGTGCTCAACACCAACCTGCTGCTGATGCCCAGGCACGAGGTCCTGCTGGACTACATCGATCAGATGATCGTCAGCCTGGACTCGACGGACCCACGGATCTGGGACAAGGTCGTCGGCGTCAAGGGGGCCTGCGACCGCGTCATGGGCCTGCTGCGTGAGTACGCCCGGGAACAGGACACCAAGAAGTTTCAGATCAACATCAACGCGGTGATCCTGCCCGGGATGCTCGATCAGATCCTGCCACTGCTGGACTTCGCCGCCGAGATCGGCGTCAGCTTCAACGCCGTGCCCCGGGTCGACGGCTTCCATCCCAACCCGGAGCTCGTCGGCAACCCCGAGTATCAACGGCTCATCGATACCCTCATCGAGCGCAAGAAGGAGGGCTATCCGGTCCTCAACACCACCCTTTACCTCGAACGGGTGCGCGACTTCCTGCCCTACCGCTGCTACGCCACCGTCACCCCCAAGGTCGGCCCCCTGGGCGAGGTTTACTACCCCTGCACCAAGGTCCACTGGTCGGCGGGCAACCTGCTCGAGGAGCCCAGCCTGTGGGCCGTCCTCCAGCGGGCTTACCGCGACGCGCCGATGCACCACTGCGGGCACCTTTGCTACATGAGCTGCTACATGGAGCCGATCCACTACCTCGAGCACCCGATCAGCTTCCTGGTCGAGGGCCATCTCTCACGGTTGGTGGGCAAGCGCACGGCCTGATAAACAATGACTCTTGAAAAACGACACCGCCC
>WJMB01000334.1 GCA_014728185.1 Candidatus Coatesiibacteriota bacterium | reverse complement strand
CGGACGGTATCACTGAAGGGAGCATAACGGTAACCTGATAAGCAACTGAAACAACTCAGAGCGGCTTCAAAGCAGACGGGCTGGATATCTGCTTAACATCGTTGAACATGATCGAATCAAACAGGGAGGATGAAGAGCGGGTTGACGAGCGGTTGTTTTCCATTCGAATGTGCCCGTCTTCGCTCCCCGCTTCGGCAGATAAACGCTTATTGCTTGTTAATACTTAACTTATGCTCTGAATGGCAATTAATGAAACATAGAATGAAAGCTGTCGCAAGAACAGCTTGTCCACATCGCGCACCTTATTTAGCCACCGCTTTCAAGCAGCTCATTATGTAACAGGGAATCCTGATATCTGCATATGTCTTTTCAGCAGGCTGGAAACACAACCAGGTCCCAACCAGGTGCATGATCCCATCTGCTCTATCAACACCGTCAATCCGCTTGAACAATAGGCCGATACATGAAAACAGCAGCGACTTCCAGCTTGACCGCCGGGATGGACGACCAACCAGCTGCTTGCGGCACCGAGTGCGGATGACACACTTCAGCTGCAAGCTGACTGCCTGCACATGACAGCTCAACCAGCCCTAAGCAGAAACTGATAATCTATCAACAATGCAGGCTGGTTCAAGCATGGTATATGCCAAAGCGATTATCCCCATATAACCGTCCACGATTCCCGTCCCTCGCCTGGGAGTAATCGATGCTACTGCAGCAACGGCCGTTTCCAGGCAGCCACGATGCGCTAGTATTGCCGATGCGGAGCGGGGCGTTTCGTGCTCCATCGAGATCAGTCACCATGAGCGCCTTGCCCCGCGAAGAACCGGAACACCCGGCATCAGCCTGGCTGCCCGCCGGGACGGAAGCCCATCGACCGGACGGAAATGAGAAAACCCAAAAAAGAAACCGGGAACTGAAACCGGGGGAAAAAGCGTGTATCTTATAGATATGTAAGGGGCGGGTGAGGCAACCCCGAAACCACAACGAGCCCGACTGCTCTCAGCCGTGTAAAACCGCCCCACCACGCCGCCCAGGCGGCACCAAAAACAGAAAGGAGGTCGTCATGCTCAAGCTCAACGAACGCAAGAACCACCTGCGGACCCTCGGCCTCTACGGGCTGCGCGTCCCCCGACAGAACTAACGACAATTACTCCTCCACTGAGGAGATGGCGGTACGAAGGAGGTAAGGATGTACAGCTACGACGAACTCTCCCTGGTCCGTCAGGTCGAACTCGAAGGCCTGCTGCGCGAACTCAGCCGCGACGACGGCCGGGAACACAACAAGCCCCAGTAACCACCGGGGTGCAACGGAAAACACCAACCGGGGCCAGTCGGCCCCGGTTTTGTTAATGGTCGAAATGTGACGATTCCCTGCCCTGACCAGGGGATAGCCCCCTCCTACCCGGCAGGGTGAAGTCGCTGGAGACAAAAAGACCTTGTCGGCGCCGGGTCGCTCTGCTATAATGCCAGCCCGTCACCGTGAACGCGGCGACGCAGCGTCGGGGCGTAGCGCAGTCTGGTAGCGCACCTGAATGGGGTTCAGGGGGTCGGAGGTTCGAATCCTCTCGCCCCGACCATGGGGGCCGGAAGGCCCCCTCTCTGTATCCTGCTCTGTACCCCGATGGGACAATCGAGCGTCTTCGGACCGGACGGGTTTCGGCGGACAGGCTTCTCAGAACGGACTCCACCGGCATCCAGCGCCAAAACGAACCCGCGCGCGGGGCTGGCGCTCTGTTTCTGCTTCATCGGTGAAGAACGCCCCTGGATCACGTCGGTTTCATCAATTCTGAACAGGCCGCACGCTGGCTGTTGAGGGCTCCGGCCCCTGCGTCGTCCAGACGCCGGATCCTGTCGGCGCCCTTGCAGCAGCGCCCCGTCGTAACAGGTGTTGCTCCGGTTCCAAGCGGTACTCCCAGGCACCACCGACAATCGGTCAGCCCCCGCCGCTCGGTCCGGCAGCCGGTGCCCCCCCGTGCGCGGCCCCTTCACCCATCGGGGAGCTGAAGCGTCAACAGCCGTCGGTTACCATGCCGCTGTTGAATCCCCGCAATCCGCGCTGTATGATGAAACCAAGCTGAGCGCGACAGGGACCATTCTGCGGACGTTATTCCAACGCTCTTCGTTGAAACGGCCCCCGTCCTATTCTCCGACACCAACGCCCTTGGAGGGTGCAACCATGTTCTGTCCACAGTGCGGCAGGGAGCTGCCCGACGACGCCAAGTTCTGCCTGAGTTGCGGGCACAAGCTCGATGAGCAGGCGCCCGACGGTCCCGAGCCCAAACCCGCCCCGCCGATGCCCGAAACTGGCGTTCCCGGAGAGGCCCCGCCCGAATCGATGGCCCCCGTAGCCGATAATGATACGACACCCCAGGTCGAAGCGATCCTGGACGAAGAGCTGAACTCGTTGACCTGGCTGCGCCTGACGGTGCTGGCGGCCCTGGTCGGCGCCGGGTTCATCACCTTCTTCAACTTCGGCCGCGAGGCTCTGTTCAGCGCCTCCTACCTCGGCGGCGCCGGGCTCTCCTTCGGCGATCTTCTGGGATACGCCGCCGGCCTGGCCGGTCGCGCCATGAGCTACGGCATCGCACCGCCGGTGCTGGCGCTGTTGATCGCCGCGGGAGCCTTCTTCATGGCACGCAATAGAAAGGAACAGCTCGAGGCCGAGTTTCCCGGCCAGGGCGTAAGCCTCGTCGCCGTCGGTGTTGGACTGGGCGGTGTGCTGATGCTGCTCAGTCACCTCATCGGGGGCCGCTTCATCTGGGCCGTGTTCTGCCTGCTCATCGCGGCGACTCAGATCTTCGTCTCGCTGATACTCAAACGCCACGGCGTCTATTTCGAAACCGACCCTTTGGAGAAGATCGCTTTCCGGGTGGTCTGCTACTCCCTGCTGACCTACGCCGCTTTCCTGGGAGTCAGCGCCGTCGGCGTCCTCACCGGTCTGGGCTTTTTGGCCGTCAGCCTGCCGCGGATCTTCATGATCATCGCCGGCATCGCCGGCCTACTGGGCGTCGTCGCCTTCGGCCTCTCGATGATCCTGCGCAAGCTGGACATCAAAATCGGCTGAGTGCGCCCCTTGCCGCCATGCAACCTGCACTTCAGGCTTCTAGATTCCAAAACGAGCAGCCGGTCCGGACCGGTTGCTCGTTTCCATTGGGCATCACAGGGATACCTTTTGAGTTTGATCAAAGCCCAATTGGCAGCTTTTACCCCTTACTATCAACCTCAGCGCACTGCTACGCCTTCGCGTCCGGATAATCAGCCGCCTCAGCCGCGGTTGATCTTCAGCCGCAGCCGCAGGTTGCGCAGATCGGTGATGATCAGATCGGCCCGGGAGAGGTCCTGGGAGATCGTGTACTCGTGGGGCAGGGCTATCACCCGCATCCCGGCGTCCTTGGCCGCGGCGATCCCCGAGGCCGAATCTTCGAAAACCAGGCATTCGGCGGGTTTGACCTTCAACCGCTCGGCGGCCTTGAGGTAGATCTCGGGGTGGGGTTTGTTTTGCTCTACGTCACCGCCGGTGAGGATGACATCGAAGAGCCCGCGCAGATCGAATCGTTCCAGCACGACCTCGACGGAATCGGGATGGGCGCTGGAGGCCAGGGCCGTTTTCATTTCACGGCTCAACCGCTTAATCAGCCCCAGCACACCGGACCTCAGTTGCATCTTTTCCCGCACCAACCTATCGTAGATCGTTTTCTTTGAGAGCCGAACCTCCTCCAAACCAACACCGAGACCGTGCCTGACGATATGCTCGTGGAGCTTGCTGCCCCGCCCGACCCAGAGCTCGATAAACTCGCGCTTGGTAATGGCGGCCCCGTGGGCGGTGAAAACCTCTTTGTAGGCTTCGTACTGAAGCGGCTCGGAATCGACAATAACCCCGTCCATGTCGAAGATGACGGCCTTGATCAAGGGAACCCCCACTGCAATATATTATGCACGACAATAAATGCAATCTTGAAAGTATAATGCACCTATCCGAATGCACTTTATATTAATCGTACCACAGGCAAATATAGAATACAATAATTGACATAGGTTCGAGACCGGATTTTACACTCACAAACTCAACAATATCGCAACAGCTTGTGAATAAAGCCGATAGAGCAAAAACACCTTGCCTGCGGCCCCTTTTTATGCTACCGTATGCACGCTGTGAGGTAGTACATTTCTCAATGTTGCAACCCAAAGCGCGCCCGCCCACTTTCACTGGGATTCCCGCGCAGCGGGTCGGTTCGGTCGGCGGAGTCGATACCGACCAAACAGCGTGCCGCACCGAACCGCGAGTTGTGACAACGAGATGAAGGGTGATCATACCGCGGTGGGGCGCAGCCCAACCGCGTGAAACAGGCTTGCGGCCGGATCCGACTCGACGATTGCGCGAATCGTGGTGTAACCGCAAACGGCCCAAAATACGGCCAGGCGTATTGTCAAGTCGAGAAGCGATTACTCAACGCCTTCGGGGCGACCACCTGATGCTTTGCGAACACCATTTCTCTGTAGTATCTTGCCACCGGATGCCCCGATCCCACTAACCCGGCTTAGGCGTCGCCCGGTTTTTATTTGGGCATCGGCGATTATTATCAGGCGGATCTCAAGGGTAAGTATCGATCAGCACCTTTCTGAGCCTTGACGTTCAGTCCATAGACGAAGCAATCATACACCCGGACTGTGACAAACAAGGACCCTATCAGAGAAAGCCCGGTTTGCCCGAAGCCCCGTTTCCAGCACGGAATAACCGGTCAACCGCCCAGCAAGAGTACTCGATAGTCGCGCTAAGCCGTACATCCGCAATCCGCGCCAAGCCCGCCTCGATCACCCCGCCCACCCGCGCAATGGCGGCCGCCCGGTCGCTGAAACGCCGCGGAACCCTCCAGCGTAACTGACTATAAGAGCCCCGGATTCGCCGGTCTCAAGCGGCAAGTCCGCCGGCGTTTACAATTGAACCGATCCGCCGCCCGGTTGGGCCTACCGGCCCCGTCGGCGGTTCGAGGGGTGATTGACAAATGCAACTGGGATCCCTGCCCGGAATCCTGATCCTGATCGGCTGCGGAATTGCCGGCGGATTCCTGGGCTGGCAACTGCGCCGTTGGTTCTCCGCCCGACGGTTGAACTCCGCCGAGAAACTCGCCGAAAGTATCATCAAGAACGCCCGCCTGGAGGCCAAGAGTCTGCAGCGCGAGGCCAAGCTCGAGGCCAAGGACGAGGCCCTGCGCATCAAACAGGAGGCCGAACGCCAGGCCCAGCAGCATCGCAACGAGCTCCAGCGCATCGAAAAATGGCTCGGCTCCAAGGAGGCCACCCTCGATAAACGCTCCGACGAACTCGACGAGCGCCACGAGGAGCTTAAAAACCGCTCCAAGAAGATCGAGGACCGCGAGAACACCCTTGTCCAGCAGGAGAAGCAGGCCGCCCAGCTCATCGAGGAGCAGACCAAGACCCTGGAGACCCTCTCCGGGATGAGCGCCGTCGAAGCCAAGCGGCTGCTCTTCGACAACCTGCGCGCCGAGGTCGAACACGAGTCCTCGCGCATCATCAAGGAGATGCGCGACGAGGCCGTGGCCCGCGCCGAGGACGAGGCCCGCAAGATCATCACCAACGCCGTCCAGCGCCTGGCCGCCGACCAGGTCTCCGAGGTCACCGTCAGCGTCGTCCAACTGCCCTCCGACGAGATGAAGGGCCGCATCATCGGCCGCGAGGGCCGCAACATCCGCGCCTTCGAGATGGCCACCGGCGTCGACGTCGTCGTCGACGACACCCCGGAGGCCGTCATCCTCTCCGCCTTCGATCCCATCAAGCGCGAGGTCGCCCGTCAGACCATGGAGAAGCTGGTCCTCGACGGCCGCATCCACCCGGGCCGCATCGAGGACGTCGTCACCAAGACCCAGGCCAAGATGAAGACGACGCTGCGCGAGGCCGGCGAACAGGCCGCCCTGGACACCGGCATCCAGGGCCTGCATCCCGAGGTCGTCAATCTGCTCGGCCGCCTGCGCTACCGCACAAGCTTCGGCCAAAACGTTCTCCAGCACTCCAAGGAAGTCTCCTACCTGGCCGGGATGATCGCCACCGACCTGGGCCTCGACGAGCGCCTGGCTCGCCGCGCCGGCCTGCTCCACGCCCTAGGCAAGGCCGTCGACCACGAAGTCGAGGGAACGCACGCCCAAATCGGCGCCGACCTGGCACGACGCTACGGCGAGAAACCCCTGGTCGTCAACGCCATCGAGTGCCACCACGGCAAGGTCGAACCGGCAACCCCCGAGGCCGTGCTGGTAATGGCCGCCGACGCCCTCTCCGCAGCCCGACCCGGCGCCCGCCGCGAGACCCTGGACCTTTACATCAAGCGCCTGACCAAGCTCGAAGAAATCGCCAACTCCTTCTCCGGTGTCGATCGCTCCTTCGCCATTCAGGCCGGACGCGAGATCCGCATCATCGTCGACCCCGGAGAGCTCGCCGACACAGAGGCCGACGAGATGTCCCTGGCCGTGGCCCGACGCATCGAGAAAGAGATGGAATACCCGGGCAAGATCCGCGTGACCGTCATCCGCGAGCACCGCGCCACCAGCTACGCCAGCTAAACCAACCGCAGACCGCGCCCCGCGACCTTCGCCAAAACCGCCGCCCCGCAATCGACGCCCTCGATCATCCGCGGGGAGGCTTTGGCACGTTTTTTGCGCACGCGCGGGTGGCTCGCCGGAAAGGCCCCGTCCGCCTCCGCAAAAAACGTGCCAAAGCCGGGCCTGGCCGAGGGTTATCGTTAGCAGGATTTGGCGAAGGTCGCCGATGGCTCTTGCACCAGCTCCGTCGTCCCCCTATCTTGGTAGGATTGGGGTGGCCCTTAAGCGCTTTGACGGCGGCGGTGGAAGGAAGGCGACGGATTTTCACGTTTCCCTGCTGCATTCAGCTAACGGCGGTTGGAAGCGTATCGAATCTTCGCTCTGGTTGGATTCCAGAAGCGAGCTTGTTCATCCCCCGGACTGCGACGGGTTAAGCAATCGAGAACGGCTGTCTCTCGACCGTCTTCAATACTGGATCGCCTGGAAAAGGCCTGCAGAGCGCTCAACAGCATACCCATTGGCTTGCTGTTCGCTGATACATCAGGCCGTGAGTATAACCAGGGCATTCGGTTCAACCGCTGATAGAAGAGCGGCGCAGTTTGTAAAGGTTCGGAATCGAAGCAACGGCGTTTTCCCCCACAGCCGCTCGCACCGTAACACTCGACAATCACGACGACGCCCCATTTGCGCCCCTCCCACCCCCCGGGTTTTTCGCCATGACGCCGGACAACAAACCCCACCGGAACGAGCTCTTCCTGCCCGAGAGCGGCAGGGGACCCGAGCTGCCCCTGGCCGAGAGTCAGGTGCCCGCCGGATTCCCCTCGCCCGCCGACGACTACATCGCCCGTCGCCTTGACCTGAACGAGCACTTGATTCCCCATCCCTCGGCGACCTTCTTCGTCCGCGTCGCCGGCGATTCGATGACCGGCGCCGGGATCAACGACGGCGACATCCTGATCGTCGACCGCTCCCTCGAGGCCGTCGAAGGCAAGGTTGTCATCGCGGTGGTCGACGGCGAACTGGTGGTCAAGCGGCTGCGCAAGCGCGACGGCGCCTGGGCGCTGCTGGCCGAGAGCGAGGGCTATCCGCCCATCGTCGCCGGTGAGGACGGCGAGTTCGAGGTTTGGGGCGTGGTCACCAGCGTCATCCACTCCCTCTAGGGAGGCGGTGATGGGTTCCGCGAAAAGCCAATCCGCCCGGCCCGCCGCTGCTCGGCGTATCGCCCTGGTCGACTGCAACAACTTCTACGTCTCCTGCGAACGGGTCTTCCAACCCACCCTGTGCGCACGTCCCGTCGTTGTGCTTTCCAACAACGACGGCTGCGTCATCGCCCGTTCCAACGAGGTCAAGGCCCTGGGCGTGCCGATGGGCGCGCCCTTCTTCCAGTGGCGTGAACGCCTGGAGCGCATCGGCTGCGCCGTCTTTTCCGCCAACTTCCCCCTCTACGCCGACATGAGCCGCCGGGTGATGGCGGCGCTGGCCGAGCGGACCCCCAGTCTCGAGATCTACTCCATCGACGAAGCCTTCCTCGATCTGGCCGG
>WJMB01000333.1 GCA_014728185.1 Candidatus Coatesiibacteriota bacterium | reverse complement strand
GCGTTAGTTAGATACGCCGACGGGATGGGAATGGTTGCAGCGGGGCTATGGGCCGGAGGGCGGGGCTTGTCGGAGCGGTCGGACGGCTGAGGAGCCTGTTATCGCATTAGATTATCATTTAGGGATCGTATACCCTGATCGGACCTGATTGCGATTGTATCTTGTTGCTAATAGAGGTGATGATCATCAGTATTCCATCACAAGACGGGCAATCAAAAAGTGGCGGCCAATACGGGTCTGATCTTAAGCTGACCCAGATAACAGCACACTAGTAGATGCCCTGGCGGCAAGTTGCCGCCAGCTCCCAAGTGCCTTAATAACAACCAGTAAGGGCTTACGAGATGAAGGCCTGATTTACGAAGGCGTATGTCCGGGTGGGGAAATTGCGGCTTGGCAGACCGCTCCCGATCAGCCTGATTTGGTCCGAGCATATACCATGAAGCCATATCTTTAATTAGATGCCGGCGCCAGGGGAGGAACGATCATCCCAAGCGGTAAGTGTGCCGCTTTGCTGAAAACCCCGTTGACGGCCCGGCTCTCGCCGAGCTATCGATGTCAGGGGCGAAGCGCACCGCCGTTGATCAAGGCGGTCCGTCGATCAAAGATTGCCCCTTCAACCTTTACAACCCCGCCCGGGTGATGTACAATACGCCCCCTGTCTGGTTCAAACGCAACGTTATCGGAACCCGCCGCCGGCGACCGGCCGGGTTTCGGGAGTCTATGCGAGGAGCACCGATGTACGCAGTCATTAAAACCGGGGGTAAGCAGCACCGCGTCAGCGAGGGTGATCTGGTCCGTATCGACCGTCTACCCTTGGAGACCGGTGACGAGAAGGTCTTCGACGAGGTCCTCTTCGCCTACGACGGCGAGGACTATCACTTGGGCCGCCCCCGTCTCGAGGGCGCCCGCGTGGTGACCGAGGTGGCCATCCAGGGCCGCTCGCGCAAGATACACGGCGTCAAGTTCAAGCGCCGCAAGCGCTACCGCAAGGTCTTCGGACACAAGCAGCCCTACACCTGGGTGCGGATCAAGAGCATCGAGCTGGGCTGAGCGATCGTAATGGGATTCATCTGGGGCCGGTTCAACGGCCCCTTTTTGCTATCGGTCGGGCGAAGCCGGAATCGTTGCATCGCTTGATTGAGTCCGCCCGTTCGAGTATCGTTGGATGACACGCTGTCTAATGGACGTTAGAGAGGGGGAAGGAGGAACCCTTCCCGCGCAACGGGATCGAAACGGATAGTCCAGGTTCGTCGGTTCCCTGAACCGAAGCGGCATCGGTTGGGGACAGTGCCGCATCGATGACTGGTCAGGCGGGTCATCGCTTTCCGCCCTCGGAGTAAACTTGGCTCCTGATGTCGAAAAGGTGAAAAAACCGGGTATCATTGAAGGTGTTCGAAGATATTCAATGATGCTAGCAGACAATCAATAGAATAACAATATATGATTAATATAATAAGAAGCCTCATTAACGCCGTTGGTTCTTCACAGAACGAGTGATTGTCTCGATCCAGTTTCTATCTGTAGTCAACAACCCCCGGTTCACGCCGGGATGGAACTAGCAGAACAGCTCATGATCCGTTACCCGGCAGAGCCCCGATTTTCCACGGCAATCCCCCGATTCTGTCGCTTCCAGATTGTGGCCATCGACGGAGGAGACGCATGGCCCGCCGCTTTCGAGTGCTGTTCACCCTGCTGGTTTTTGGCGGAGCGCTGGCCTGGCTGCTCTTCTTCATGGCCTCCCTCGCCTGGGACCGGATCGATCTGACTGTCGCCATCGGACTGTCTCCCTTCGCGGCGGGGTTCGGGCTGCTGATCGGCACGGTCCTCGGCTGAGACCGGATAAGCCCGAGGCGAGAGGTGGAGGGATTATTATATGCACTTGGACAGGAGAAAGCTGCTAATAGATTGTCATTTAAGGCTTTATGACTCAACAAGCCGTCTATTCCCGCAGATGGATTTGTGGCGTTGGATTTAGACGAGCTGCTGATTTGGACAAAAGGACTCAGCGGGCTTGTTTTTGTTTGATATCCCGAGGTCTACAGCGACGATGAGGCTGATGGGAGGCATATCGATGAACGCTTTGGCTCGACGCCGCCCTCTCAGGCGCTTCCCAGTTTTCATCACCTGTGAACAGGCCCTTCATATGTGAGCAGGCGTTATCGGAGCTGATAGCGACAAGCAGTGGTCAACCGCCACAGCAAACTCGGTCTGTCTGCTGACCTGATTGCCTGCCAGCCCCATTTAACCGAAGGCTTTTCAGTAACGCCGCGGTCCATTCCACCCACACTCTTGCCATGACACTTTTCAACGGGCAATGTGTTCCCTCTAAAAGCCGCTCCCCGTTGCAGCAATGTTGGTTCGATTACTGGCGACGATCCCTCTTCAAGGGCCACTTCACGGGCAGCGGGTATCACCATCCCGACCTGTTCATCAGCCCCTTGGGCCGTTGGCGCTGGAAGACGCAGGTGTGCTGACCCCATGGCAATCGAGGAGCCCGCATGAAAAAGGGAGCCCGGACGGCTCTGTTCATCATCGCCCTGGTGCTGGGCATTCTGGGCTGGACGGCGGCGATCATATTCATCGCCGCCTCGGGAGCCATCTCGGCCATGCTGGCGGTGATCGGCCTGCCTTTCGCCTTCTTCCTGGGCATCCTGCTGGGTGGCGGCCTGGGCCGCCGGAGGAACAAGGGCTGAGGTATCCCCATCCGCGCGGCTGCGAATAACCGGCGGCCTCCCTGGGTCAAGGTCTTGGCCCGGGCGGGCGCCGTGGTTTATAATCGGCCTCCGTGCATCTTCGATTCCCCCGGAGCCGCGACCCGTATGCCCAAAACCCTTCGACCGTTCTGGATCCTCGCTTCGCTGCTGATCCCCCTTCTCGGCGGGGCGGTTTTGGCGCAGGCTGAAACCGGCGATGACGCCGAGGCCGAACCCATCGGCGACACCTCCGCCGACGGACCACGTGAATACCCCGTGGAGAGCCGGGGGGACCAGCTCATCATCGAGGGGCGCTACCAGGAGGCCGCCGACTTCTTCTCCGCCGCCGCGGCGGGGGCTTCCGGGATGCAGCGCGATCTGCTGCTGCTGCGACAGGCGACGGCGGTTCACCTGGCCGGTTACCACCACCGGGCCTGGGAGCTGCTCAAGGAGGTCTGCCAGCGGCGAATGGGCGCCGACGGGGCCTTCGCTTCCGCCCTCTACCGCGCCGTCGACGAGATGATCATCAACCGCCGCGCCCTGGTTCGACGCAGGCCCTACGAGCTCTCCGACGATCCCGAGGCCCCCCACCCCCGCGACGATTTCCACTTCGACTCCCTCACCGAGGTGCCCGACCTGCGCCGGACCACCCGGGCCGGCGACGTGGCCAACCTGGACATCGAGGGCGCTCCCGAGGAGCAGTTCGTCGAGCTCAGCGAAGAGGAGCTGGCCGAGCTCTCCCCGGAGGAGCGGGAGGAGTACGAGAAACGCAAAGCCGCCTGGGAGCGCGAGCAGCGACGCATCGAGCGCCTGGCCTCCTACCAGAACGAGAGCCTCTCCGGCGCCGAGTTCGACCTCTACTACGCCACCTACTACCTGG
>WJMB01000050.1 GCA_014728185.1 Candidatus Coatesiibacteriota bacterium | reverse complement strand
TCTTGGCAGCGCCAGCTTCGGGCAAGCCTGTTTTTCAGCCACCAGGCAACGTACGGGCAGTGACAGCTCGCGCAGCTATAAAGTAAATGATAACAAGCTATTAGCGATATATGCCTGTTCAGGAACGTGTGATAATCCCTTACCTTTTATTACGACATTTAGGAGTCAGTGGCAACCCGCTGTCAGGGCAGGGACAAGTCTGCGGATATCTGGCTTTGCCAAGGAAGACATTCTTCTTAATTGCAATTTCAAAAAGTCCGTTTTGTGACAGGAATGCGATACCACTCACGTCTATTATCAACAGGGTCAGGTCCGGACAGGGTATTCGATCCCAAAGTGAATAATGACGGGCTATTAGCGATATGTATCAGTAATGGTTTACTCTGCACCGGTAGTCATCTTTTTTTTCGCATGTGGTGGCGCCGCTTCTCAGCTCATTGGCCAATTCCCGATGCCGAAGCTGGAAAGTGACCGTCCCGCTTTGCTATACTGGTTTTGTAAATTACAATGCAATGGTGCGGTTTCATCCAGCAGTCGCTGTCCGCTTGTTTGTGAATGATGAACCGCCGAGGGCCTTTCCTACATCCATCACCCCGACCTAGGAACCACGATGCCCACTCCGGATCAGATCCGCGATGTGCTGCTCTTCGCCGGCCTCGACGACCGCGAGCTGCAGATCGTCGCCGACCAGCTCCAAACTGAAAAACTCGCCGAGGACCAATCCATCTTCCACGAGGGCGACCCCGGCGACAAGTTCTACATCATCAACGAGGGGATGGTCTCCATCGCCCTGATCATCGAAGGCGTGGGCTCCGAGGAGCTGCTCTATCTTGAACCGCCGGCCTTCTTCGGCGAGATGGCCCTCATCGACGCCGAGCCGCGCTCGGCCTCGGCCATCTGCCGCCGGCCGACCACCCTGTTCAGCCTGGACAAGGATTCCTTCGAGCAGCTCATCGACAAGGACATCGATCTGGGCAACAAGCTGATGATCGGCCTGATCCGCACCTTCTGCACGCGCATCCGCAAGTCCAACGAGAAGCTGCGCAACTACTACATGATCAACCGCGCCTTCCTGGGCGGTTAGCCCGACCCGGGGAAACACAACCCGGCCATCCCCGGCCCGATAATCGAATAACCCCCCGGACACCGGACAGGCGCCTTCCAAGCTCTACGATGCCCGACAGCCCAGGGAGCGAGTGTGGATATCCCGGATGTACTCAAGAAGACCTACCTCTTCTACACCCTCAACGATGAGGAGCTGGCCCAACTGGCAGCCAAGGCCCGTTCAGAGAGCTTTGACAAGGGCCAGGTCATCTTCCGCGAAGGCGACGAGGGCGGCTCCCTCTACATCATCCGTAGCGGCAAGGTCAACGTCGAGAAGAACCTGAGCCAGGGCGTGGATGCCGTTCTCGTCCAGTTGGGACAGTTCTTCTTCTTCGGCGAGATCTCTCTCTTCGACGGCGGCAAGCGCTCGGCCACCGTCTCCGCAGTCGAGCCCACCGAGTGCCTGATCCTCGATAAGGCCGCCTTCTGGGCCGCCATGATGGCCAATCCGCAGTCCGCCCACAAGGTCTACCGGGCCATCCTCAGCTTCCACTCCAACGCCATCCGCCGGGCCAACGAGCGCTTCCGCAACTTCCTGGGCCAGGCTCTGGACAACATCTGAGCGCGACGTTGCGCGACCTCCCGACGACGGGATCGCCCTTGGGCGGTCCCGAGCCGTAGGCGACCTCGGCAAAACACCTCCCGCGACGCACTCCCGCCGGCCCCGGCGTTGGCACGTTTCTTGCAGCAGGGCGGGGCTGCCCCCTGCACGACCCCGCGTCGCCCTCCGCAAGAAACGTGCCAACGCCTCGCCGTGGCAACGTTCCGACGGTTTCCTCGGCCCGGGGACGGTTTTGCCGAGGTCGCCAGTGTACCGGCTTGCTGTTGCGTGCGAAATGCGTGATCTGGTACTATTCGGGCGACGCGGCTGTGTTGTTGGCGAAGCTACGCGTGTTGAATCCGGCCGATAGGGGTCATCACAATAAACTGAACCAAACGATAGCTGCTGAGAGCAGCTAGTAGTACCTAGCTCCCGATGCTTGACTTGCTGATGGCGTCGGCTGGACTAAGCGCCTGGGTGGTCCAAGGGTTAATCAAGCAACAGACTTCTTGGTTAGGTCTTGACTGGTTGAAGCTACCGGATCAACCAGTGGGATCGATTGCTTTCCTGCTATCCTGAGCACAAAGGACGATAATACATCAGGGCCGCACATCAACTGCCGGTATGTGAGAATCAATAACTCTCGGGATCGTGTACCCAGTTCGGATCGGGATGATTGTAATCTGCTGATAATAGGCGTGTAGCATCAGAGGTACCTGTCGTTTATGAGCAGCTGAAAGTCATGGTGACAAGGGATATGCTTTGTGAAAAAGCGACTAATCTAGTTGCCGGCGTTGAACACTCAGCCGATTGCTACATGACTTATAACTGCATCATTATCAAGCAACAAGCCCGCACATGATAGTATCGGGATCAAAGCCAGACGCACCGATATAGCGACTACCTGCCCGTTGAACCTCTCTTTTTTCCGTCCTGATGTGGTCCGTTCACGTTCCATGATACCTAACTATCCAACGACTTTTTTCAAGATGTTAGAAGTGTGCCCCGCGTTCAATAAGAGTGATATTTCCGACTGGTTAACGGCGTTCTGTCGCCTGATACAGCCCCGGCGCCAGTCGAGTGCTGGATCGAGTTGGCGGGGATGATCCTTGGTTTTGATAACGCAATAAGCACCAAGCGGCCCGTCCCGCTCCCTTCCCAGACGCTTTGACTCCACTCCCGGTGAGGATGATGAAGAACCGACTGTGGCCGCTGCTGCTGCCCGTTCTGTTGATACCGGCCTGCGGGCGCGCCGACGCCGAGGACGAAGCTGAAACATCGATGGAGGAACCCGAGTTGACCGCCCCCGTGCGCGTGCTCCTCGGCGTTGTCCGACCGGCGGAGAAGGCGCCTTACGACGAGGCTTGGTTGGAGCTGCTGGAGGAGCTGCCCTCCCCCACCACGGCTTCGGGCGTCAGCTTCAGCGACGGCGACTGGGAGCCGGCCTCGACGGGCGTCTTCATCGAGCCGACGCCGGAACGGGCCGAGACGATCTATCCCAGGTCCCCGCAACCGGCGACGACGACGGCGCTCTACGAGCCCGCCTACCGGGAGTGGACCCACGACCTGGCCGAACGCCTGGGGATCGATCCCGACGAGCTGGTCGAGGTCGCGCCGGGCCACGCCCTGGAGGCGGTCACGCTGACCACGGGGATGGATTTCGACCACGCGGCCCTGCGTGTCTACCCGGGCGGCCGCCCCCCGGCGATCGCTCCGGCGCAACTCAGCGAACAGGGACACGGCGAGGGTACGGTGATCCACGTCGACCTCTCCGCGTTCACCGCCACCCTCTTCGTCGACGGGGAGATCATCAAGACCTGGACAGTGGCCACGGGTAAGCCCTCGACGCCGACGCCGCCGGGCGTCTACGAGATCGTGCGCTTGAAGGCCGATCCCATCTGGAGCTGGGAGGGTCGCCGCTACCCGGCGGGTGATCCGGAGAACGGCCTGGGCTCGCGCTGGATCGGCATCGACCTGCCGACTTACGGCATGCACGGCACCAACGAGCCCGACTCGATCGGCACCGCGGCCAGCCACGGCTGTATCCGCTCGCGCAACGCGGATATCGAAGAGGTTTTCGAGTACCTATCCATCGGGGACAAGATCATCTGGGCCGAATAGCGCGCCTTGGCAACAGTAGAAAAAACGCCCCCGCGGGGGCGTTTGTCTAATCCAGGGCTGAGGTCGAGTTTCGATGCCCTCGGATCGGTTGATGATGGGTATCGGAAGCTGGTTGTGATATTGATGATCAGGCGGAGTATACGTAAAGGAGTGGCTTATCCAGCCGCCGATTATGATTTCAAACCACTGATGGATCGTGGTATTATCGAGACAACATTCTGCTACGGAACATTGTGGAGGGAGTCGACGCTTTCCATGATGAGTTCCCGCGCGGCGGCGTCCCCGGCGGGACAGCTTCCGTCGACCAGGTAGTAACTTTTACCGATCAGCGCGGCGGCGTCATAGTGCCAGGCTTCGTCGATGGTGTAGGCCTGGAAGGCGGCGGGGAAGGGTTCCTCTTCGAAGCGCGCCGGACCGTCGAACTCGACGTTGTCGTGGAGCGCCCGGATCTCCTGGCGCAGCCCGGCGGCCAGATCGAAGGACTCGCCGCCGCCGGTGTGGGGGTGGCGCTTGTAGAACAGAATCAGCGCACCGCCGCGTTCGAGAAGTACCTCGTTCTCGCCGCGGCGCGCGCTCCAGCCCGTCCCGGCCGGGATCAGCGCCGGACCGTCCAGGACGACGGCATCGCCAGCGGCCAGCTCCTCGCGGGACGGCGGCGGAGCGATGGTCAGCGAGGCGGTCAGAGCTTCGAGCTCGCCCTCGAGTCCGGCGAACTCATCGATTGGAGCGGAGAGGGCGAAGACGAAGTAGCGGTCGTCGGTTTTGTAGAGGCGGACGTGGTTGCGGTAGCCGTCCGGGGTGGTGAACTCCCGGGCGCTCCAGGGTCGGGGCTGGTCGCCGGAACCGGCGTCGACGAGGTCGGTGA
>WJMB01000332.1 GCA_014728185.1 Candidatus Coatesiibacteriota bacterium | reverse complement strand
GTCCGGGGAGGGTGAGCCACCCGTCGCCATCCCTCCATTCCGCTCAAATCGTAGACGGAGTAATTGAGGGGCCGACCTTCAGGTCGGCCCGTTATCGATTTACGCGGTTGGGATTGAATCCCAACCCTACAGGGTGATACGAACGATCAAGGGTGGATCCAAGGGTCAAGGTCGAGGTGGACGGTTGTCGCAGGTTGTCGACGGTTGATGTCAATGAGATCGCGTAGGGCGGGGGCGTGGAACTGGTTCCCCGCCCCCGCCTTGAATGCCTTGAGAAACGGCCGGGTCGTGTGACCCGGCTGTGCATTATGTTCCATCGTTGAAAAGACTACCCGTGCAGGGGGATCGGCACGCCGTCGGGGTTCTCGGCCCACCACTCCCGGGCGGCGTCGATGTCGGCGGCGATGCTCTTCCGCAGCTCGTCGAGGTTGTCGAAGCGCTCCTCGTCACGCAGTCGGTGGTGGAAGTCGACGGCCAGGGCGGCGCCGTAGGCCTCGCGGTCCAGGCCGAAGAGGTGCACCTCGAGCAGGGGACGCTCGTGGCGCGGGGCCTCGACGGAAGGTCGCCATCCGACGTTGGCCGCGCCGTGGAAGGTGTGGCCAATCAAGCGCCCGCTGACGACGTAGACGCCGGTGCGCGGGGCCATTTCGTAGTAATCGGGCAGGTTGGCGGTGGGCGCGCCGAGGCGGCGGCCCAGCCCCAGGCCGCGCACGACCCGTCCCAGCACCCGGTGGGGTCGACCGAGCAGGCAGGCCGCGCGAGCGACGTCGCCGGCGGCCAGCAGCTCGCGCACCCGCTGACTCTTGGCGACGATACCGCAGCAGCGCACCGGCTCCAGGACGCGGTCCTCGAGGCCAAGCCCCCGGGCGAGGGCGGCCAGCTCGGCGGGACCGGCGCGGTCCGAGCCGAAGTGGTGGTCGAAACCGCGCACCAGGCCGCGGACGCCCAGCTCATCACGCAGGCGGACCAGCAGCTCCTCGGCGGTCAGGGCGCCGAAGGCGGGATCGAACTCCTCGAGGATCACGGCGTCGGCCCCGGCCAGAGCGAGCAGCTCGAGGCGGCGCTCGACGCTGGTCAGCGGCTGGGGTGTTTTCTCGGGGTGGAAGACGGAGAGGGGGTGGCGGCGGAAGGTGAGGACCACGGCGGGGCCGTCGCCGGCGAGCTTGTTGAGCAGGGTGAGCAGGGCCTGATGACCGCGGTGGACGCCGTCGAAGGTGCCCACGGTCGCGCAGCCGCCGGTTCGCAGGCGGTCTCGGGCTGCGGCCAATCCGGGGTAGACCTCCACGGCTCAGCCCGTCCGTCGCAGGGTGATCATCGGCTGGACGGCGGCCCCGCCGCGTCCGGGCTCGACCCGGCCCACACCGATGAAACCGTCGGGACCGAAGACGCGCAGCAGCGAGCCCACGGGGCGTTTCTCGGAGAGCGCCACGGCCAAGCCGTTGAGGTAGGGCTGGACCTCGTTGGGCAGCAGGTCCGTCGAGGGCAGGTAGGCCAGGGATTGCTCCGGCGGGGTGAGCTGTTCGAGGGCGGCGGCGCGCAGCTCGGCGGGCTCGCGATCGATCTTGAGCGCGTCGCGCACGTTGAAGACGCCGTTGCGGCTGCGCACCAGGTCGATCAGGTGGGCGCCGCAGCCCAGGTCGCGGCCGATGTCCTCGGCCAGGGCGCGGACGTAGGTCCCCTTGCCGCAGACCACGTGGAGCAGGGCCTCGCCGTCCTCGACGGCGGTGAGCTCCAGCTCGCGCACCTCGACCTCCCGGGGCGGCAGCTCGACGATCTCGCCGCGTCGGGCCAGCTTGTAGAGCGGCGTGCCGTCCTTCTTGGCCGCCGAGTAGGGCGGCGGGCTCTGCATGATCAGGCCCCGGTACCTGGGCAGGACGGCCCCGAGGGAAGCGCGCAGGTCCGTGGGTACCTGACCCTGGAAGACGACCTCGCCCTCGCTGTCGTAGGTGTCGGTGGCGGCGCCGAAGCGCAAACGGGCCAGATACTCCTTCTCGGCGGCCATCAGCAGCTCGACCAGCCGCGTGGCCCGGCCCACGCAGACCACCAGCACCCCGGTGGCGATGGGGTCCAGGGAGCCCGTGTGGCCCATGCGCTTGACGCCGAGGACTCGGCGCAGCTTGCGGATGACGTCGAAGCTGGACCAGCCCCGGGGCTTGTCGCAGTTGAGCACGCCGGTGAGTTTGTCGTCGCCTCGGCCCATTGGCTCTGCTGGGTTGGGTTGTGGTTGATGACCGCCGGATGGTCGTCTCGGGCGGTTGTCAGCCATTGGCAACTAGAGTTTCCAGGTCCGCCTGTTTGCCGTGAACTGGAACGATGAAGCTGACAACCAGAGGATGCATGGTGTGGCTTCGAGCCGGGTTTCGCCGAATCGCGAGACCTTTGCAATACTTGTCAATGAAGCTTTTACGCCTAAGCCGGTTTTGGCACGTTTCTTGCGGAAGCGAGCCGTTCACCGGCGAAACCGCCCGCCCGCTCCAAGGCAAGAAACGTGCCAAAACCTTGCGCTTAGCTGTTTCGGGGGGTGTTCGGTCCGGAGTTGCAGGGCAAAGGTCTCGCGATGCCCGGGCTAAGGGTTGGCCGGGCCTTACTTGGCCATGCCGATGCGCTGGGCCTTCTGCTCGACCTTGCCCTCGGTTTTGATCGAGGGGGCGATGATGATCTCGACGTTCTGCATCTCGCGGATACAGTGGGCGCCGAGGTTGCCCATCGAGGTGCGCAGTGCGCCCATCAGATTCTGGCTTCCGTCGTCGAGCTGTGCCGGACCGAAGAGGACCTGCTCGAGGGTGGCGCTCTGGCCGACGCGGATGCGGGTGCCCCGTGGCAGGTTGGCGTGGGGTGTGGCCATGCCCCAGTGGAATCCGCGGCCCGGTGCCTCGAAGGCCTTGGCGAAGGGCGAGCCGATCATCACGGCGTCGGCTCCGGCGGCGATGGCCTTGCAGATATCGCCGCCGACGCGCATCCCGCCGTCGGTGATTATCGGGACGTAGCGGCCGGTCATCTTGTAGAAGCGGTCACGGGCGTAGGCGGTATCCACGGTGGTGGTGACCTGGGGCACGCCGATGCCCAGCACGCCGCGCGTGGTGCAGGCGGCGCCGGGGCCGATGCCCACCAGGACGGCATCGGCGCCGGCCTCCATCAGCTCGTAGGTCACCTCGTAGGTGCAGGTGTTGCCGACGATGACCGGGACGCGGTGGCGGTGCATCTCTTCGATGAAGGCGGCGAAGTCCAGGGTGTCGTAGGCGGTGGATTCGTGCTGGACGGTGGCCACGGTTGACTGGACGACGAAGATGTCGCAGCCGGCCTCGGCGGCCAGCAGGCCGAACTCGGCGGCGCGCTGGGGGATGGCGCTGACCACGGCCGGGGCTCCCTGGGCCTTGATCTCCTCGATGCGCTTGCCGATGAGCTCCTTCTTGAGCGGCTCCTCGTAGATCGTCTGGATCAGATGGGTGCTCGTTTCGGGATCAGCGCCGGCGATACGCTCGAGAACCTCGGAGGGGTCTTCGTAGCGGGTCTGGACTCCCTCGAGGTTCAGCACGGCGAAGCCGCCCAGGCGGCCGAACTCGGCGGCGAACTTGACGTCGACCACGCCGTCCATCGCCGAGGCGATGATGGGCACCTCGAAGCGCAGACCGGCGATCTCCCAACTGGTGTCGACCTCGTCGGGGTTGATGGTCAGGATCGAGGGCACCAGGGCGATTTCATCGAAGCCGAAACACTGCCGGGCCTTGCGGCCGATACCGATATACATCCCCATCACAGGCTCCTGTTCATACGACCCGCCGGGCGGCGGCGGATAGCTCGACCTCAGGAAAGGGTCGCTTTTTCATGCTGTTGAAAACAAAGGCCTTATTCTTTGCAGGCAGGTGTAAAAAGACCGCCCCCACGGGCGGCTGACCCGTTGATGGATGCTAGCATAGGTTGAAGAGGGGTTTCAAGGTTGGAGGGGAGGCCGGGGATCCCGGCGGAAAGGTCCCGGGACAGGCGGAATCGCTTGAACAGCGGCCCGCCGCATCCCTCGACGGTTCTATTTGTCTAACGACCCTGCGGGCGCTATACTAACTACTCACCCGTTCCACCGGCATTATCTTTCATCGGCTGTCTGAACCAACCTCAACCACTATCGAAGGAGAGCCATGCAATACGATCTGCTCTATCGACCCAATTTCACCCTGGCCAAGGTCATGCTCGAGCCCGCCGAGGAGGTCACCGCCGAGGCCGGCGCCATGGTGACGATGTCCGCCGACATGGAGATGAAGACCAAGAGCCGCGGCGGGATCGGCAAGGCCCTTTTCCGCTCGATGGCCGGCGGCGAGAGCTTCTTCCAGAACACCTTCACCGCCGGACCCCAAGGCGGCGAGGTGACCTTCGCGCCCAACTTCGCCGGCGACATCATCCAACTCCAGATGGCCGGCAACACCATCATGTCACAGTCCGGCGCCTACATCTTCGACGCCGGCGAGATCGAAATCGACACCAAGTTCGGCGGCGGCAAGATGTTCTTCTCCGGCGAGAGCCTCTTCTTGCTGAAGATCCACGGTCACGGGGATGTGTTCCTCTCGGCCTACGGCGCCGTGCACATGGTCGAGCTGGGCGAGGGCCAGGAGTACGTCGTTGACACCGGCCACATCGTCGCCTTCGACGAGAGCTGCGACTTCAAGGTCTCCAAGCCCTCGAAGGGTTTCAAATCCCTGTTCTTCTCCGGCGAGGGCTTCGTCTGCCGCTTCTCGGGTCCCGGGCGGGTCTGGGTCCAGACGCGCAACCCGGCCTGGCTGTACCAGATGATGGCCCAGGCCTCGAACCGCTGAGCCGCCTGACCACCGGTTCGACGCGGTTTCCGACGATTGATGACGGGGCGGCCCGGGCCGCCCCTCTCTGTAAGTGCATGTGTTAGAGTCTTAATATAGAATAACATATTGGCGCCATTTGAGTGCATCCAGCGTATTGGAGTGGGGGATTGTGTACCCTGTTCGGACCGGATTCTGTTTGCTAACTTCTGATAATGTGCGTGTATTATCAGAAGGCATCATGGAACTTGATCGGACCAAATCAGGCTGATTGGGAGCGCCTTGTCGGGCTGTTATTCACTTCCCGGAAATGCTTGATTATTGACCAAGCATTCGTTTAGAGTGCCCTTATTGCCTGTTATTCCAGCACATAAGAGTCAATAGCCTTTGCTGTCAGAGTAAAGACAAGCGCGCTGATAAAAGTGGCATCACACACGATCCCGGACCAGCTGGTTATAATCACAATTCGGTCCGGATAGGGTATTCGATCCCTATCCAAAATATCTGTAACTTGGAAGCAGTCAAAAAGTGACGGCCAAAAAGGGGGGTGCTCGGTGGATAACCTGCCCTGCCTAGTAGCTTGCAGGTAACGATCATCCGATTGTCACTCGACCTATAACTGCATCATTAACAAGTAATAAGACCTCGTATCATTGTATCGGGATCAAAGCCGGACGCGCCCTAACAGTGAAGGCCTGCTTGGTGAACCTTTCGATATCGACCCTGATTTGTGCCGAACTATATTATAATGAATAATCCATTATCAATTACTAAGTACTATTGTCGAACAAGACCTCTGCGCCTGGGATGAGTACGTCGTTTTCACCAGGATGGTCGATGGACAGACGGACATTTACATCGTCAGGGGAGGGTACTGTTGATATATTTGCGGCATCGTCCGTCCTTCACCCTTGGAACTTAGCACCGCCCCGGCTATAATACTACTAGGCTACGATGCCCCATTCTCAACACTTTCTATTATCAAACCAGCCTAACCAGCTACCTTACCGAGGGGGACCGGTATGAACTACGACCTGCTCTATCGACCCAATTTCACCCTGGCCAAGGTCATGATGAACCCCGGCGAGGAGGTCACCGCCGAGGCTGGCGCTATGGTCAGCATGTCGGCGGACATGGAGATGAAGACCAAGGGCCGCGGTGGCTTCGGCAAGTCCATATTGCGTTCGATGGTCGGCGGCGAGAGTTTCTTCCAGAACACCTTCACCGCCGGCGCCGACGGCGGCGAGGTCACCTTCGCCCCGCCCTACCCCGGCGACGTCATCCAGCTCCAGATGGCCGGCAACACCGTGATGGCCCAGTCCGGCGCCTACATCTTCGACCACGGCGATATCGAGATCGACACCAAGTTCGGCGGCGGGCGGATGTTCTTCTCCGGCGAGGGGCTCTTCCTGTTGAAGATCAAGGGCCACGGCGATGTGTTCCTGTCGGCTTACGGCGCCGTGCACATGGTCGAGCTGGGCGAGGGCCAGGAGTACGTCGTCGACACCGGCCACATCGTCGCCTTCGATGAGAGCTGCAACTTCAAGATCACCAAGGTCTCCCGCGGCTTGAAGTCTCTGTTCTTCTCCGGCGAGGGCTTCGTCTGCCGCTTCTCCGGTCCCGGACGCGTCTGGATCCAGACCCGCAACCCGATGATGTTCCTGATGATGGGCCGCAAGTAAGCGACCCTCTATCCAGCCTGGACCGAACCTAAACCGGGAGGCCCGCCTCCCGGTTTTCCCGTACCGCGGTGGACCCCATCCCGGTGCGCTCCCCGAGTCGGATTTGACTTCCCCGCCGGCGCATAGTAAACTTAACATGCTTAACTATGTGAAAAATCATCACTTTTTGTCTTCCCGCCCTTTTCTGCTTATCCCAGCGCGCAGCCACCGGCGCGCGATACCCGAGCCCGGGCCCGGCTTTGGCACGTTTCTTGCGGAGGCCAAGCAGCGCCCGGGCTGAAGGCCGCCCCGCCTGCTGCAAGAAACGTGCCAAAGCCTCCGCCCTCGTGGAGCGGGACGGTTCGCGGGCCGCCGTGGCCCCGGGGCAAGCCGGTAGGCTAGAGACGACCCGCCGCCGACCTTTGAACCAACCTGAAAACCGGAAAGGACACCCGTTTTGTTGCAGATCACCCGCGTCGACAGCCAGGAAGAACTCGAGCGCCACATCGCCAAGGATTCCTTCGTCGCCTTCATGCACCACGCTCTGGACCGCTTCGCCGACCCCGAGGAGCAGATCGCGGCGGCGGTGGATTACGCTTTCTCGAAGGACGCCGGTCGCGGCGGTTTCGTCCTGTTGGGTCATCTCGAGGGCGAACTCGTCGGCGCCGTGGTGATGAATGACACCGGGATGGGCGGCTACATTCCTCAGTACGTGCTGGTCTACATCGCGGTGCGCCCCGAGAGCCGAGGGCGGGGCCTTGGCGGCAAGTTGATGGACCGCAGCGTCGAGGAGACCGGCGGTGATTTCAAGCTCCACGTCGAGCGGGACAACCCTGCGGTGCGGCTCTACAAGCGCGTCGGCCTGACCGACAAGTACAAGGAGATGCGCTTCGAGGGTCCGCAGAACGGAGCATAGATGGCCACGCTGCGGATCAAGTCCGACAAGATCCTGGGTAACATCCGCAAGTTGGGGCGTTACCTCGAGGGCCGGGATATCCACTGGACCCTGGTGATCAAGTTGCTCAGCGGCCACCGCGAGTCGCTCAAGCGCATCCTGGGTGATCCGATCATCAGCAGGCTGCACTCGGTGGCCGACTCCCGCCTTTCGGGACTGCGCACGATCAAGCAGCTCTATCCGGAGCTGGTGACGATGTATATCAAGCCGCCTCCGGTCAAGCTGGCCGACAAGGTCGTCCGCTACGCTGACATCTCGCTCAACACCTCCTTCGAGGCCATCGCCGCCCTCAACGAAGCCGCCGGCCGCCAGGGCCGGCGCCACCGCATCATCGTGATGATCGAGATGGGCGAGCTGCGCGAGGGGGTCATCCGCGAGAACATCTACGATTTCTACGAGGCCGTGCTGGGGATGGAGCACATCGAGATCATCGGCATCGGCTCGAACCTGGGTTGTATGTACGGCGTCGAGCCGACCTACGACAAGCTGATCCAGCTCTGCCTCTACCTTCAGCTCCTCGAGCTCAAGTTCAACATCCGTCTGCAACTGGTCTCCGGGGGCAGCTCGATCACCCTGCCCCTGCTCAGCCGGCAGAAGATCCCCGGCGGTGTCAATCATTTCCGCATCGGCGAGACGGCCTTTCTGGGCAAGTCGCCCCTCAACTCCAAGCGCTTCCGCGATCTGTCCACCGACACCTTCGAGTTCCTGGCCAATGTACTGGAGCTGGAGCTCAAGCCCAACGTGCCCCAGGGCAACATTGGCGAGGGCAACGTGGGGCACACCGCCGAGATAGATGAAGATCAGGAGATGCACCAGTACCGCGCGGTGCTGGACTTCGGCATCGTCGATGTCAACCCCGACAACATCACTCCCAAGTACGGCCAGGCCGAGTTCGCGGGCACCACCTCGGACATGACCGTCTACAACGTGGGCGACAACAAGACCCGGAGCGGCAGGTCTCGCCTGCACGAGGGCGGGACGATGAGCTTCACCCCGGACTACATGGGGGTGGCCCGGCTGATGCACTCCAAGTTCGTTGAGAAGCGGGTGGTCTGAGAGTGATATGCCGATGAGCCGGTGACGAGCTTGAAGATGATAAAGGACCAGGCCCCGCGGGGCCTGGTCCTCGCTTGTGGTGCGAGCGAGTCGCGGGATTGATTGAGGAACGGCTGATTGAAGTCGTGGAGAGCGGAGGCTCCGCCGCAAGCCGTCAGCCCTGTCGATGAGCGGTCTGTCGCGTGGTCACACCGGGTTACCCTCCCTTGGACGATACCTGGAGCCGGGTATCGGTCGTGTCGCCCATGCCTTCCAGTTTTGATCGAGGGAGGGATTATCGCTCGTACTGGGACAGGCATAACTAGCCGACGGATTGTCAATCAGTGCTTTACAGCTTCGTTAAGTGACACTGTCATGCTGCCGATTTGGGGCGATCTACCTCGTCTGTCTTTTAGTGCCACTTGAATCCGGAGGCTGTTGATCCCGCTCAAGGATGGTCCAGTTTGGCGCGATGATCCCATAATGGATACGGCCGACGCGCCGACCTAGCCCGGGGGTGTCGTCTGCTTGCCCAACTGGGTCAAACGACGCTTGAAGTGGGCCAGGGGCCGTTTGTCGTGCAACTTGGTGAAGAGCTTCACGGCGGCGCGGCGGTCAGCTTCGTCGGCGGTCAGCCGGAACAGCTCGAAGGCGGCCTCGGCGCCGAGCTCCTCGTCGGTGATCGTTTCCCGGAGGCTGCGGCAGAGCTCCGTTGCGGCCTCGGGGTTGGTTTCTCCCAGCAGGCGCACCGCCGTCAGGCGTTCCGTGGTCAGCAGCTCGCCCGGCTTCTCGATGCCCTCGAGGAGCTCGACGGCGCCGGTGTGGGCCTCCCGGGCGGCGGAGAGTTCGCCGTACTCGAATTCGAACTCGGCCAGTTGGAGCAGCCATTCGACGCTCTCCCGGATCAACTCGGGCTGGGACAGATACTCCAGGCCCCGCTTGAGCAGTTCCCGGGCCTCGTCGAAGCGGTTCATGTCGCGCAGCGTCAGGGCGCGGTTGCAGAGCAACTGGCCCAGATCGCGGGGCTTGCCCATCTTCTCGGCGATTTCCAGGGCCTCGTCGTAGATCTCGAGGGCCTCGGCGGGACGGCCCAGTTTCTGGTAAAAGCGGCCCAGTTGCTGCAGGGTGGGATAGAGGTCGCGCTGGTTGCCGGTCTCTCGCTGCATTTCGACGGCGCGCAGGTATTGCTCCTCGCACTCGGCGAGGTCGCCGGTGCGGTAGAGCACGTTGCCGATCTGCTCGCTGGCCTTGGCGATGACCGTCTTATCGCCCATCTCCTCGGCCATGGCCAATTCGCGCCGGTGCAGGCGCAGGGCTTCGCTCAGGTTGTTCTTGTACAACTCCAGGATGCCCAGGTTGGCCAGGGAGTACATGATGCCGCGCTTGTCGCCCAGCTCCCTGCTGAGGGTTAGCTTGCCCCGGTGATGCCGCTCGGACTCCTCGTATTCGTGAAGATCGGCGTAAACCGAGCCGATGCCACCCAGGGTCATCGACATGGTCCGCTTGTCTCCGACTCGCACGGCCAGATCGTGGGCCTCGCGGAAGCGGGCCATGGCTTCCGCGTAATCGCCGGTGAAGTAGGCCACGCCGCCCAGGTTGTAGATCGGCGGGATGCTGTCGCGGAGCAGCTCCAGCTCTTTGCAGCGCTCCACGCTGCGCTTGTAGTGCTCGGCGGCCCGTTCGAGATCGCCCTGGTTGACGTAGGTGTTGCCGATGTTGGAGAGCAGCTTGGCGGTTTTGTTCTCGAGCCCCAGCTCCTCGGCCAGCTCGATGGCCCGCTCGTAGTAACCGCGGGCCTCGTCGGCGGCGCCGCGGTTGTAGTTGATCGTCCCCAGGCCGGTCAGGTAATCGACGACGTAGTGCCGGTCGGCGCCGCCCAGTTCCAGGTCCAGACCGCGCTTGTAGAGCTCCTCGGCCTCGTCGTGTTCACCCCGGTGAGTCAGCAGAAAGGCCAGGTCACCCAGGGCCTCGGCCAGCTCCGTCGGCTTGCCGTGTTCATCGGCCCAGGCCAGATCCTCGCGGTAAAACGCCTCGGCGGCCTTCCAGTTCCCCGATTCCTCCCAGATCACGGCGCGATCGATCTTTCGACGTCGCAGCGCTCCGGCGTCCTCGAGCAGGGGCAGCAGGCGCTCCAGATACTCCAGGGCCTCCCGGTGATGGTACTCGCCCCGGGCATGGTCGGCGGCTTTGCCCAGGTACTCGCGGGCGTTGGCGAGGTCTCCGGCCTGCTCGTAGTGGTAGGCCAGTTCGGCGTAGTGGCCCGGAGAGTCGCCGTGAAGGCGCAGCAGGGCCTCGGCGGCCAGGGCGTGCAGCTCGCGCCGGCGCTTGACGAGTTGCATCTCGTAGGCGGCGTCGCGCAGCAGGGCGTGCTTGAAGATGTAGAGTATCTCGGAGAGGGCGTTCCAGAGGGCCTCGTTCTGGCCGTCGACGAGCAGCGGGCTCAGGCTCTCGTCCTGCAGCATGGACGAGAGGACGGAGACCTCGAACTCGCGCCCCAGAATCGAGGCGGTCTGCACCAGCTCGCGCAGCTCCCGGGAGAGGCGGTCCAGCCGGGCGATCAGCACGGCGCGGATTCCGCTGGGCAGCTCCTCGGGGCGTTCCTTGAGCCGCAGGCCCTCCGGGGTTTCCTCCAGGTAGTCGCTCTCCTGGAGGAAGCGGCAGAACTGTTCCAGATAAAAGGGGTTGGCCTGGGTGCGCTCCAGGATGAAGGAGCGCAGCTCGTCTTGGGCCTCGCCCTCGAGCAGCTCGCCGAGCAAATCCTCGGCGGCTCGGCGGGGCAGTTGGTCCACAGTCAGTTCGCCCGTGTGAACCTCGGCGTCGAGCTCCAGAACGGGTCGGTCACCGTCGTCGGTGAAGCGGCTGGTGACGAGCAGACCCAGCGGGTAGTCCTCGATGTTGCGCAGCAGTTGGGTGAAGAACCCGCGCGAATCGTCGTCGATCCACTGGAGGTCCTCCAAGACCAGCAGCGTCGGCTGGAGCAGGGCCAGGGCCTTGAAGAACTCCTTGAAGGCGTAGAGGGTGTTCTCGAAGCGGCCCCGGGCGTCGAGCT
>WJMB01000331.1 GCA_014728185.1 Candidatus Coatesiibacteriota bacterium | reverse complement strand
CTGGGGCACAGCCTGGGCGGCCTGCTGACCGCCCTCCACGCCCGTCTGGCCGAGGACCCCCAGGAACGTACGGCGTTGCTGACCCCGGCCACGGACCCTCTGGGCATCCTGCTGGATTCGCCGCTGACCGCCGGGGTGCGCGCCGATGTGCTGGGCCAGGGGCTGCCTTTTGGCGAGCTGGCTCGGGTGCTGGCCCCGCTGAACCTCCTGCGCCGCCGGCCCCGTTGCGATCCCTCCAGTGTCCTGCTGTTGGCCGCCCGGGCCGACCAGGTCATCCCCCTCCAACTCCAGCGCCGCCTGCGCGACGCCTGGGGCTGCCGCTACCACGAGTCGCCCACGGGTCATCTGGGCGTCATGCTGCCCCTGGGTCTCTTCCGCCGTCCCGTCGGCCTCTGGCGCGCGATAACCGACCACCTATGCCCCTCAACCGGCTGACCGAGAACGTCTACGAGCTGCGGCCCCAGCGTCTGGGCGCCTGCCGGGTCTACGTCGTGATCGACGGCGGGCGCTGGCTGCTCATCGACGCCGGGAACCACCGCCGCACTCCGGCCCAGGTGGCTGCCCTGCGCCGCGAGCTGGGCCTGGGTCCTCCCGAGGTTCTGCTGATCACCCACTGGCATCCCGACCACCTTGGCGGCTCCGCGGACCTACGCCGAGCCTGGGGCGTCCCGGTGGCGCTCCACGCCGCCGACCACGATTGCGCCGCCGGTCGCGTCCGGCCCTCGCTGAGTTCCATCGGCTGGGCCGAGCACCACTTCGCCGACAACCATCCCCGCTACTTCGAACCCGACCTCGCCCCCGCCGACGGCGACGAGTTCCGCGTCGGCTCGCTGAGTGTCCGCGCCGTCCACAGCCCGGGACACAGCCCGGGCCACACCGCTTATTATCTGGCCGAACGCGGCGTGCTCTTCATCGGCGACGCCCTGGGCGGCAAGGGGGGCACGATCCTCGGCGATCCCCGGCTGTTCAGCTCCGCTCCGGCGGCCTCGCTGGCCTCGTTGAAACGGTTGAGCGGGTTGGACTTCGCCTGGCTGGCCGCCGGTCACCAACTCCACCATTCACCGGAGCTGCCCGCCCTGCTGCGCCGCTGGACGGCGCGATGGCGCTAAGGGGTCGTAGCATTGCAGCCATATGTGGGGGGCCGACCTTCAGGTCGGCCCGTTTGATTGATATACCGTCGATTCACTCTGCCGGGCCAGGTCTACGATTGGCCCCAAAGCCAACCCGACAGTGTACTCCGGGGGATTGTTGCAAACGGCGGGGTCAGAGACCCCGCCATAAGGTGAACTCCAGGGTTGTCTCGGAAACAGCGGCGTATTGAAAATCAGCCGAATATACTTTAGCCTCGCCAGTTGCCGCCGCTGTCGTAATTGGGCGACTCCCGGTAGCCCCCGGCCTGCCAGAGGACATCGAAGACCGGCCGCAGCGCCCGCGCCGTCAGGCGCACCACCCCCGTCGTCGGATTGTCCAGGTTCGCGTCGATCAAGCCGCCGTAATCATCCAGCAGCACCTCGGGGATCTCCAAATCGTCACGTTTGAGCACACTGTTGGTTGAAGTGCCGCTCCGGTCGATGATCGGTGAACCCTGGACGCCGGTGAGGGTCAGCATCAACGCCGCCGGCCCCTCGACGCCCAGCCGCTTGAGTGTGGCGAAGACGCCGGGCAGGCGCCGGCAGACGACGTGTTCGACCTCGCTTAGATCCAGCAGACCCTCCCGGGCGATTCCCACGGCGACGGTCTCGACGATGGCGCTGCGAAAGAACAGTAGATAGGAGGCCGCGTTGTAGCCGTAGAAGCCGTCCAGGTTGTAGCTGGAGCTCCAGCCCTCAGCGACGATCAAGGGCCGCACGTCGCCGGAGATCAGACCCTTGATATCCACGGTGAAGCCGACATCGAAGGCGCTCAAGGGGACCAGGTGCAGCATCAGCGCCGGTTGGCTCAACGCGATGGGTGTAGCCCCGGCGCGCAGGTTCTCGACGCGACGGCGGCGGAAGGCGCGGATGCGCTCGTTGGTGGCCTCGCCGGAAACGAAGGCCATGCGGATCTCCCCCGCGTCCATCGGACGCTTGCCCGCTGAGCTGCGCACGTAGAAACGCTCCTTCATCCGGTAGCTGACCCGGTAGGGCCGGTTGACCCCACGTGGCACCGAGACCACCACCACCACACGGCGGCCGTCGGAAAGTTCTAGCTGTTCGCCGGGGACGTCGACGGCGTAGATGTTGAGCCCGTTTATCGCCGGCTCGATCGAGTTGGTGCACAGCGTGTCCAGGTCGAGGATCAACTGGTCCACGTCCTCGGCCTCGATGCCCGGGATGTCGACGGCCAGGCCCTTCTCCTCCTTGACGCCGATGAGCAGATAGCCGCCCTCGGCGTTGGCGAAGCTGGCCACGTCGGCCAGAAACTCCCGCTTGGCGTCGCGAACCAGCTTGTTGTTGCTCCAACCCGGACGCCAACCCAGCTCGACCTTGAAGTCCAGGGTGCGACTCTCCGGGATCTGGTTGGCCACCAGGGCGCGCAACTCCTCGATTGTGCGGTAGCGGCACTTAATGGGCATGGTAGCGGCGGGTGATCTTCATCGCGGTCTTTCCGGTTGGAGTGATTCCTCGTATATGTTTCTCGAGTAAACCAATAGCAGGAGTCGACGAGTATCCCCTGTCTTCTGGAGAATCTGGGCTTGGGGTGCCACTCACCTAAAGAGAGGTGATCACTAAGCATCAACGGATCAAAACATTCCTGCATACTATTCAGAGAAGAGCAGTTGGGAGTTAATCAAGCGTGGACATCGAGCGAGTTATTTGCGACGGTTCCTAGGTTTACCACAAACTTTGGATGCTTGAGTGGATGTCTCGGCACTCTTTGTTCAACTGCTTGACTCTATCATAACCCGAAGGTTTGAGTTGGGCCCTATGCCGCCTATTGACAAACGTTTCTAACTAGTAAGCGCTGGTGCGGTAGGACTGCAAACCAAGGCGTTGTTCGATTTAGCAAGCTGTTTCGATCTGCGTTTGATAGGTCCGGTATAGCGTGTGATGCCAAAGAGATATAAAGATAACTGTCCGATTCGGTTTCGAAAGCATATCGATCCGACAGCCCGGGCCCTATCTCGAGGGGGCCGTACGGAACGCCCAGCCGGTACCTGATAAGGAAAACCTCTGCCGGTTCACTTGGCCGTCCTGGGCAATGTCAGTCCTATGAGCTAGCGGCGGCAGGTCTACAGGCTGATGATTACGATCATATACCACTCCGGCAGGCCCACTGATATCCGGGCTCCCTGATTCGTCCAGCCCGGAGCGGCTGGAACGCCCGCAAGCGACCCCCGGCTGCCCCGCGAGACCTTTGCCTAGGGCTGAAAAGCCCATGATGCCGCTTTTCTTCCATGGGGAGGCTTTGGCACGTTTCTTGCGGAATCGAACGCCGCCTGATTGCCGACCCACGTCCGCCTGCGCAAGAAACGTGCCAAACCCGGGCCTGGGCCGGCGATTCAGAATGTGGGCGGCAAAGGTCTCGCGTCGCCGTCGAACGGGCCTAGTCCCCCAGGCGGCGCATCTGGGTCGGTGAGAGCGCCCGCTTGATATCCTCGTGCGAAGCTCCGGTGCGTTCCAGGGCTTCCCGGAGAGTGAGCCCCTCTTCGCCGACCAGCTTCACCGCCCGCTGGACCTTTTCGTAACCCAGCACGGGAACCAGGGCCGCGCCGATGGACAGCGAGCCTTCGAGGTGCTGTCGGGCGCGGTCGAGGTCCACCTGGATACCGGGGATGCAGCGTTCGGTCAGGCTGCGTACGGCGTTGCGCAGCAGCTTGAGGTTGTCCAGCAGGTGCCAGGACGCCAGGGGCAGGTACTGGCTGAGCTGGAGGTTGCCGGCGGCGACGGCCTGGGTGACGACGTTGTGCCCGCCGATGACGGCCTGGGCGCACTGCCAGGCGTACTCGGCGATGACGGGATTGACCTTGCCCGGCATGATCGAGCTTCCGGCCTGGACCGGTGGCAGGCTGAGCTCGCCCACCGGTGGCATCGAGAGCACGCGCAGGTCCCAGGAGAGTTTGGCCAGGTCGGCGGCCAGGGCGGTCAGGATGCCGTCGGCCTCGACGAGAGCGTCCTGGTTGGCCGTGGCCTCGACCAGGTTCTCGGCCCGCGAGACGGGTAGACCGGTGAGTTCGCGCAGTTCCTTGACCACGACGAAGATGTACTCCCGCGGAGCCCCCAGGCCGGTGCCGATGGCCGTTCCGCCGAGATTGACCGATTTGAGCCGTTCCAGGCACTTGAAGACCCGCCAGCGATCCCGGGCCGCCGCCTCGGCCCAGGTGCCGAACTGCTGGCCCAGTGTCAGCGGAACGGCGTCCTGGAGCTGAGTGCGCCCGACGGTGATCTCGTCGGCGTGAGTCTTCTCCAGCTCCTGCAGGGCGTCCTGGAGGGCGACCAGTTCGCGTTCCAGTTCGATCAGCTCGCCCAGGGCGGCCACCCGGACCGCCGTGGAAAAGGTGTCGTTGGTCGACTGGTGCTTGTTGACCGTGTCCAGGGGATGGACGGGGTCGTAGTCGCCGGGATTGCCACCGAGCAGGACGTTGGCCCGGTTGGCCAGCACCTCGTTCACATTCATGTTGAAGGAGGTCCCCGCCCCGCCGGCCAGGGGATCGACGACGATGTGCTCGCCGAGGAGCCCGGCGATCAACTCGTCGCAGGCCGAGGCCAGGGCTTCGAAAACCCGCTCCTCGAGATGGCCCAGCTCGTGATTGGCCGCTGCGCAGGCCTGCTTTACGTAACCCATCCCCCGCAGCAAGCTGCGCGGCTGCCGCCGCCAGGATGGGGGGAAGTTGAGCCGGGCGCGCTCGGCGTGGACACCCCAGAGGGCCTCGGTGGGCAGCTCGAGCTCGCCGAAGGAGTCGCGCTCGGTGCGGGTGCGGTTAAGATTCGACATCATCTGGAAACCTCATTAAACGGCTGTGGGTGGCGAGACAAACGATGGGTTGAAGCGTCTCGATGATCAGTCGATACCAGTCTGCGGCGTAAGGCTCTGAGCGCGGATCATGCACCCCTGTCATCAGTTTGGTGCAGCCCGCTTCCCTGGAAAAGTAGTCTCATCAATAGGCTGTGTGCGTCCGATCGAGATACCGCGTAAAGGAGACCCGCGCCGGCGCTCGGTGGATTATTGCTCGACGGACGGCGCACCGCCGCGACCTTTGCCTTCTGCTCGGATGAGACCCCGGTCCGGGCCGGCTTTGGCACATTTCTTGCGGAGATGAGCGAGGGTATTTGCGATAAACACCCCCGCCCTGCTGCAAGAAATGTGCCAAAGCCTCCCCCTCGAGTGAGGATCGGCGCCGCGGGCCGGGGACCGTTGGGCAAAGGTCGCGGCTAGCCGTTATTCGAGCGGTTGCGGTTGCGGAAGCCCGAGCCCTTGTCGCTGCCGGTTTGGCGGTTCATTTCGGCCAGGGCTTCGCGCAGGCACTCCAGGCAGTTGGCGGTGGAACCGCAGTCGGCGCGCTGGTAGATGCGGTACTTGCGAGCCACTTCGGGCGGGGTGAAACCGATCATCAGCACGTTGGCACCCCACTCGAGGGCCTCGCGGCGTGAGCTCGGGTCCAAGGCGCAGAGGGCCGTTGGCGAGGGGATGTGGGCCTCGGGGGCGGCCAGGCGGGCCAGGGCGATGGTGCGCAGCACCAGTTCCTTGGACGGGCGAGGTAGTTCGGCGTAGGGGGTACCGGCGGCGGGGATCAGCGGTCCCACGGCGATCATGTCGTAGGGTTTATCCTGGAAATCCAGGATGTCGGCGGCCAACTCGGCGGGTCCCTGGTCGGGCAGGCCGACGATGTTGCCGCTGCCCACCTGGTAGCCCAGTTCGAAGAGGTCGTCCAGGCAGCGACGCCGGTTGGTGAAGCTCATCCCGGGGTGCAGTTTGCGGTAGAGCTCGGCGTTGGCGGTTTCCAGCTTGAGCAGGTAACGGTCGGCCCCGGCGTCGCGCCAGTACTGGTAGACCTCGCGGGGCTGCTCGCCCAGGGAGAGCGTGGCGGCCACATCGTAGTTGCGCTTGATCTCTGCGACGATTCCGGCGATGAACTCCGGGGTCAGGCCCGGGTCCTCGCCGGCCTGTAGGATGACGGTGTGGAACCCGGCGGCGACGATGCGCTCGACGGAGGCCCGGATGTCTTCGGCGTCCATCCGGTAGCGTTCGGTGTCGGTCATCCGGCAGTTGATACCGCAGTAGAGGCAGGTGCCTCGGCAGTGGTTGGAGACCTCGAGGATGGCGCGCAGGTGGACGGTCTCGCCGTGGACCTCGCGGCGCAGCTCGTCGGCGCGCCGAGACAGATCGACACCGGCCCCGGGGTCGCTCAGCAGTTCGATGATCTCTTCGCGGGTCAGTTTCACAGGTCCCCCAGTTCGAGGCCGAAGGGAGCGATGACCCGCTCCAGCACGCCCTGGACGTAGCTGATGGTCACGCCGTAGTTGGTGATGGGCACTTCGACCTCCTCGGCGTCGGTGATGCGTCCCTCCATGGCCTTGGGGGTCAGCATACAGGCGCCGCAGTGGATGACCAGCTTGTAATCGCCGATATTCTCCGGATACTCGCGGCCCTGGACGTTGTCGAACTCGATGTCGACACCGGTGTACTGGCGGATCCAGCGGGGGATCTTCACCCGGCCGATGTCGTCGCCGACGGGGTGATGGCTGCAGGCTTCGGCGATGAGGACCCGGTCGCCGTCGCGCAACTCGTCGATGACGCGCACGCCGCGCACCAGGACGGTCAGGTCGCCCTTGAGCCGGGCGAAGAGGATGCTGAAGGTGGTCAGGGGAACCTCGTCGGGGACGTCGCCGGCGACGCGCAGCACGACCTGGGAGTCGGTGATCACCAGGTCGGGCTCGCGTCCCAGGCGGTGCAGGGTGGCGAAGAGCTCGCGTTCCTTGACGACTAGGGCGGCGGCGTCGTTGTCCAGTAGGTCGCGGATGGTCATCACCTGGGGCAGGATCAGCCGTCCCGCCGGGGCCTCGAGGTCGATGGGCACCACCAGCACCACCAGGTCGCCGCCCTCGACCAGATCGCCGATGATGGTCGCTTCGCGCTTGACCAGCTCGCGCAGTCTCCCGGCCAGCTCGGCACGCAGCTCCTTGGTGTTCTTGCCCTCGAGGGCGCTGACCAGGCGCGCGTTCTCGACGGGCGGCTCCCAGTCCGACGGGGCGGTGTCGATCTTGTTGAAAACCACCAGATAAGGTGTGCCGCTCTGTTCGAGCTCACGGATCAACTCGCGCTCGTAGTCGCCCCACTCGTTGTACTCGGCGACCAGCAGGGCGAAGTCGGCCTTCTTGAGCTCCCGGCGGGTCCGGGCGACGCGCAGCTCGCCCAGGCGGCCGGTATCGTCGATGCCGCCGGTGTCGACGAAGACCACGGGACCGAAAGGCAGCAACTCGTAGCCCTTGCGCACCGGGTCCGTTGTCGTGCCGGCGATCTCGGAGACCAGGGAGAGCGGGCTCTCGCAGAGGGCGTTGATCAGCGAGCTCTTGCCGACGTTGCGTCGGCCCAGCAGGATGATGTGGGGGCGCATGCCCCGGGGAGTTTTTTGCATTGCCTGTCCGGTGGTTGGTCAGGGGAGGGGTATCGGCATTCCACGGCAATCAGCGGCCGGGCATCCGGGTGAAGGTTCTTTGATCGAGTCCAACACTACGGTTCATCATAGAATAAACGCCGCTGGATTTCAGCCGCGCGACGCAGGTCGGTGAATGTTTCAGCACCTCGGGAACCTTCCAGCCCCAAATGTTATACTGGTTTACGGTGTATAACACTGTCGCCCCGTTGTGGATCGCTGTGGATCACTGATGATATGGGTTTTCTATCTACTGCTCCTCGAACGACAGACCAGGTCTTGCAACGGCACAGTTGAATTGAAAGCCGCTACTGGTTTATTACACTAGGCATCATAAAACGTGTTCGGACCAAAAACGGCAGATAAAAAGAGGTTCTCCGAGCGGGAAGGCGCCGTCCGGGTGCGCCGCGCTTTGATTCCGATACGATAATGTGCAGCCTATTTGCCAGATAATGATGCACTTATGCGTCAAGTAACAATCGGATAGGCGTAAAAATACAAGCTACCAGCATTGTAGATCATCCACCGAATACGCCCCTTGCAGCCGCCACTTTTTTACTGCGTATTCGTGACAGATTTTTCTGAGACTACACGCGTATTATCAGTGAATTACAATCATAAACCAGTCCGTATATGATACACGTTCCCCTACACGATTTAACAAACCGATAGCTCGCTGCAGAATGAGCGTTTACTGTTTGCTTGATGTTCTGGATTAATCGGACCAGCCGTTACTCTTCGCACTTGAATGTCAGCGAACAATTCTAGGCGTTAGAGGTTAATGATAACCTGTATAACGCCGCTCGTTTTACATTCCTGTTCGACCAACCGGGAGGAGAGCTCGATGACCCAGCCTCCGCGAAGCATCATCTGCGTCGGCGGCCTGGACACCTCGGGTGGCGCAGGAGCGGCCGCCGATATCCGTATCGCCGCGGCATTGCGCGTCCCCTGCCAGATCGCCCTGGCCGCGCTGGCGCCCCAGGACGCCGCTGGTGTGCACCAGGTCTTCCCCATCCCCGCCGGGGCCTTCCGCGCCCAACTGCGCTCGCTGAACTGGCAATCCGCCGCGGCGCTCAAGCTGGGGATGATTTATCTGCCCGAGCTGCTAGTTATCCTACTCGAGGAAGCGCCGCCGAGGCTCTCCTGGATCATCGATCCGGTGCTCAGCGCTTCCTCGGGCGGAGCCCTGGCCGTGCCGGGTCTCGAGGATGCCATGGAGGCCCGAGCCTTCCCCCGGGCGGGCCTGATAACCATGAACAGGGATGAAGCCGCTCATTACGCCCGTGACTTTCCGGACCTCACCGCCGCCCGCGAGCTGGCTCCGCAACTGGCGAAACGCTTCGACTGCGCCGTGTTGCTCAAGGGCGGACACCTCGAGGGCGAGCCTGTCGACGTTCTGGCCGAAACCGAGGGGCGCGTTCTCGAGTTTCCTGGTCGGCGCGGCGGAGTCGCCTGTCGGGGTACCGGCTGCGCCCTGAGCACGGCCGTCGCCTGCGGCCTGGCCGCCGGTCGGACCCTGCCCGAGGCCGTCGCGAAGGCCAAGGAGCTGATCAACCGAGCCGTCGAGGGAGCCTACCCGGGACCGGCGGGAGCGATCACCGCGCCGTAGCTTGCGCAGCTCCCGGTTGCCCGCCGCCCCCGACACTTACCAAGCTTTGCAAGGTCTACCGCCCCCCCCGGCCGGGGGGGGGGGGGGGGGGGGGGGGGGGGGGGGGG
>WJMB01000330.1 GCA_014728185.1 Candidatus Coatesiibacteriota bacterium | reverse complement strand
CAGCCCCGGGGTGTTGCCGCCGACGATGCGGGTGCCGTGGCGCTCGCTGATCTCGCGCAGCTTGAGAATGTCGTGGACCGGGATGTGCTCGGGCACGACGACGACGAGCTTGATCCCCGCGCGGCAGGCCTCGACGGCGGAGTCGAGGACGAAGCGCGCCGGCAGGAAGAGCACGCTGGTATCGCAGCCCGTGGCCTCGACGGCTTCGGCGACGGTGTCGAAGACGGGCACGCCCTCGACCTCTTGGCCGCCCTTGCCCGGCGAGGTACCGGCGACGATGTTGGTGCCGTAGCTCTTCATCCGGCCGGTGTGGAAGCTGCCGGTCTTGCCCGTGACGCCCTGGACCAGGATCCGGGATTTCTCGTCGATCAGAATGGCCATCGACCGTCCGTCCTTTGTTGGGTTCCTTTTGCTTTTCCCTTCGGAAGTCAACAGAAACAGCGAGGCTTGTCGCAGCGGAAAACCGCCCTGGGGACGGTGGGGGAGCAGAGAGGAAGGTAGCAGACGAGGACGGGTCAAGTCAAGCCGGGCCGGGCGTCAGCGTTGGGGTTAAGGGGACCGGCCTGGGTGGAACGGGTTGCCTAAACGGTACACTGTTTTAATCAGGCGCGCGGTCTCCTTTTGCATTATTCGAGAATGGCGCAGCTTCGTCTGGCAACGCCAAAGAAGCTGGATTATCTCGGTGAATCTTGGTATTCAACCCTCATGGAGAACCGGCTGGAAGAGGATATCCCAGCATCATTCTACGCAATGCCTTTCCGTATCGGCATGTGATATTTATGCGGATTATCATACTTGCTTGAACAGGCCTATCTCGCTATTATTTAGATTTTACGTGTGTTATAGCTGTGCGGGCCGCCACTTTCTGTGCATGGCCTGGTGGCACATAACCAGAACGATTCCAACCTGATGTGCTCTAAGCGGACGCTGAGATTCGGGGAGTCCCAAGTCTTGACATTCATCCTTGTCTCCAAGTAACAAGGATGCTATATGCTTTCCACGATAGGTTTTATCAGTGATGAAACTTTGTTGAATTATCGATCTAGCCATTCGTGATTTCTTTTCTGCATTTCCGTTCCATGTGCTGCCATTTTTTGGCATCACACACGATCCCGGACCAGCCAACTTCAACTCGAAACACCGCCCCACCTCGAAAAAAAGCCGCTGAAACGAAACTATGCCGAATGATGTTTGGCCTGCCAACTCAACCCCTCGGTGACTGCTAGTTATATATGCATGATAAATGGTTGCTTAGCATTGATGAATCGTCATCGAAGCCCGTTGCGCCAGGCAGTTGATAATGGGGCTTCGTGACGTCGCAACGGGCAACCTTGGAATGTGAAAATCCACCTACCTGCCACAAGCAGTTCGCTCGATGTGCACGTCTGATTGCCTGCTGACTGCATGTCTCAGAGCGTTATCCAGTAACAACATGATCTGTGACAATTAAGTGATCCCAAAGGTAATAAGGATATGCCACAAGAATGTTTGTCTATAACGGAGCATTTTCGAGTGCGGGATGACAGCCCGGCAAGCCGCTTCCAATCAGCCTGATTTGGTCCCGAACATATTCCATGATCCCCTACTTTATCATTGCTCTATGCGATTGTTACAGTAACAAAAAGATGCCCGATGACATCCAAGTTAAGTTAGCAAAAGTAAACGAACAACAGGTTGCCCTGCGTACATTGAAACAATTGTTAAGCACTCTTGAAAAAGTTGTTCAAACACCTTCCATTGGGAACCTAATCTAAGACAAGGAGCCATTCCGCAGCGTCTCACTGATAACCTGACTTTGAATGTACAAAGGGGCGATGATACAAGTATAGTTGCGGAGATAGAGAAACTTCGCAGTGAACTCAGGAAAGATCCTGTAAATGCAAACTTCCTCGTGACCTTCATTGGACAAAGGGCACATGAAGCAGGTGACCTGAATTTCAAAGATAACGGCCAGTGATACTCCGTTGCTTGGGCGGTGTCGCTGCTCTCAGTTATAACTGCCGGGTTTCGCAATTTTAAAGCACCCGCAAAGGCTTATGAATAAAACAGGACGGGCGCTCGGCCCGTCCCTTTGATTATCCGGCGTCGCTCGCCCCGCGGTGGAGCTAGACCCGGTAGGCCGCCAGCAGCTCCTCGGCGTCGGCCGGGCCGGGTTTGCGTCGCCACAGCGGGGTGTCGTCGACGGCATAGGCGGGCAGTTGCCCCTCGAAGGTGGGCGGCGGGTTCGGGTTCTCGTAGAGCACGCCCAGGGGCAGGGGGTCGGATTCCAGGCAGCGTTCGAAGGCGGCGGCGCGGTTACCGGCATCGTGGTCGTCCAGGGTGTAGGTGTGCTCCTTGAACCAGGCGTAGGTGTTGAGCTTGTTGAAGGAGACGCAGGGCTGGAAGATGTCGACGACGGCCAGGCCGGGGTGGCGCACGGCGCGCATGATTAGTTCCGTTGTCTGCTCGCCCTCTCCGGCGCTGGCCCGGGCGATGAAGCCGCAGCCCAGGGCGAGGGCCAGGGCGGGTCCGTTGAAGGGCTCGACGAAGACGCCGACGGTCTGCACCGGGGTCTTCATCCCGCGCGGGGAGGTGGGCGAGGCCTGGCCCTTGGTCAGGCCGTAAATCATGTTGTCGTGGACCAGCAGGGTGAGGTCCGGGTTGCGGCGGATGCAGTGCAGCAGGTGGTTGCCGCCTTCGGCGTACATGTCGCCGTCGCCCGAGGTGACGATGACGGTCAGCTCGGGGTTGACGGCCTTGATCGCGGTGGCGGCGGGCAGCACCCGGCCGTGGAGTCCGTTGAAGAGCTGGGCCTCGACGTAGTGGGGCATCTTGGCCGCCTGGCCGATCCCCGAGGCGAGAACGGTCTTGCGGGGGTCGAGTTCGAGGCCTTGCAGGGCGGCGATGAGGGACTTGCGGATGGGAAAGTTGCCGCAGCCCGGGCACCAGGCGATATCGGCGAAGTCGCCCTCGAAGGGCTGCTTGGCGGTTTCGGGAACCATTGCACTCCTCTGATGATGGCTGCCGGTGAAGATGAATGCCGTCGGCGGAGCTAAAGGTCGCTGATCAGATCGGCGACATCCTCGACGGTGAAGGCCAGGCCGTTGTACTTGAGCAGCTTCTCGTCGACGGCGAAGCCCAGTTCACGCAGCAGCAGGTCGGCGAACTGCCCCGTGGCGTTGCCCTCGAGGCAGATCAACCGCTCGGCGGAGCCCAGGTACTCCAGGGCGGCCAGGGGCAAGGGGTAGAGCTGGGGGAAGTGCAGCAGGGCGACATCGTCGCGCCTGGTGTTCTCGAGGGCCTCCCGGGCGGGCTCCAGGGTCGAGCCCCAGGTGATCAGCAGGGTCTGGTAGTCGCGCGGGCCGTGGAGGACGGGCTCGAGGGCCTCGGCCTGCAAACCTTCGAGCTTGAGCAGTTGCTTCTCGACCATCCGGGGCCGGGTCTCATGGAGATCCTCGGAGATGTGGCCGTCCTGGTCGTGGGTGTGGCTGTCGGAGCGGACGAAGCCCGCGCCGTGGCCGTAGACGCCCCGGGGCGAGACGCCGCTCTCGGTGTAGGCGTAGCGCCGGTAGTCGGCCTTCGTCTTGACGATATGGTCGTCGAGGGATTCCAGCTCGGGCAGCTCCCCGAGGTCGTGGAAGGAGTCGACGAGGTACTGGTCGGTGAGCAGGATCACCGGAATCTGGTAGCGCAGGGCCAGATCGAAGGCGTGATGGGTCAGGCGGTAGGCCTCTTCGATGTTCCCCGGCGCCAGCACGACGCGGGCGAAGTCGCCGTGGCCGGCGTGGAGGGCCAGGTTTAGGTCGCCCTGCTCGCTGCGGGTGGGCAGGCCGGTGGCCGGTCCGGGCCGCTGAGCACAGTGCAGCACCAGGGGCAGCTCCATGTTGCCGATAACGGAGAGGCCCTCGCTCATCAGGGCCAGTCCGCCGCCCGAGGTGGTCACCAGGGGCCGTGCCCCGGTGGCGGCGGCCCCGGCGGCCATGTTGACCGCGGCGATTTCATCCTCGACCTGCTCGACGACCAGGGGCAGCTCGTCCTGTCGGGCGGCCAGCTCGACCAGCACCCCCGTCGAGGGGCTCATCGGGTAGGCGCAGCAGTAGTTGCAGCCCCCGGCCAGGGCGCCCAGGGCCACGGCCCGGGTGCCGTTCAAGAGCAGGCGCTCGCCTTTGTCACCGTCGGGGGTGACGGTCTTGGAGAAGCGGCCGTCCTCGACCAGCCCGCGCCCTAGCTCGCGACCGCGCCTGGCGGCCTCGCGGTTGGCCTCGGCGATCTCCCCGCCCTTCGCGGAGAAATGCTCGCCGACGACCTCGCCGAGCAATCCGGCGTCGATCTCGAGCAGTCCGGCGATCAGGCCCAGGGCAACGGAGTTGGAGTAGAGGGCTTTGCCCACCTCCTCGGCGACGGCGGTCAGGGGCACGTCGACGGCGCCGGGATGGATGTCGATGCGCGAGGTCTCGGCTAGGATCAGAGTCTCGTCGCCGATCCGCCGCTGGAGGTGGGGCATGGTCTGGTTGACCAGGGGGATGAAGACGTCGATACGGTCGACGAAGGCGCGCACGGGACGGGTTCCCACGCGCAGCTCGGTTGAGTTGACACCGCCGCGGATGCGCGACATAACCTCCTTGGTGGCGAAGACGTGCAGGCCCGCCCGGGCCGCCAGGCGGACCAGCAGGCGCTCCACGGTCTGCACGCCCTGCCCGGCCTCACCGGCCAGGACGATGGAGACGTCGGTGTGATTATCTGGCAAGGCAACTCCTCGGTGGGTTGAGCTGAATCGGTTTTCTAACAAGGCGGCCGGGCGCCGAGGGCCTCGTCACCCGGACTTAGACCGGTTCATACTGGCAACAGTTTTATCATTACCTCTCTTGGCATCATGGAACGTGATCGGACCAATCAGGCTGATTGGGAGCGGCCTGCCGGGTCGTTCTTCACTTACCAGAAATGCACTTTGTTGACCCCACAATCATCTTTAGCATACCCTTATTACCATAGGGATCACTTAACTGTCACGGACCATGGTGTAACTGAATATCGTTTAATTATCAGCAGTTGGCGGGCAATCAGGTTTACACATCGGATTAGTTGTTTGTGGCGGGTCAAGTGGATTTCCACATTCCCAGGATACCCTGACGACGTCACGAAGCTCCATTATCAACTGCCTGGCCAATGGGCTTCGATAATGGTTTATCGATTCCAAGCAACCAATTATCATGCATATATAACTAGCAGGCGCCGAGGGGT
>WJMB01000329.1 GCA_014728185.1 Candidatus Coatesiibacteriota bacterium | reverse complement strand
GCGGCCTGGTGGGCGGCGGCTTCGGTCAGCTCGCCCTCGACGCGCTGGCTGGAGGGATTGAAGACCTTGACCACTTGGGTGGGCGAGCCGGCCAGGCCGACCTGCTCCTCTTCGACCTCGAGGTCGTCGAAGCCCCAAACGGGGATCTCGGTTTGACGGGCGCGGCGCAGGCCTCGCAGGCTGGGCAGGCGGGGCTCGTTGAGGTCTTTGACGACGCTGATGACCACGGGCAGCTTGGCGTCGATGACCTCGCGGCCGTCCTCGAGCAGACGGACGACCTCGATGGTCTCGCCGGTGGGGTCGCCCAGCTCGTAAGCGTAGGTGAGCTGGCTCCAGCCCAGGCGACGGGCGATACCCGGGCCGACCTGACCGGTGTCGCCGTCGATGGCCTGCTTGCCGGTGAAGATGATCGAGGGGGTCGGCTCGAGTTTGGCCGCGGCGGTGGCCAGCACGAAGCTGGTGGCCAGGGTGTCGGCTCCGGCGAAGGCGCGGTCGGAGAGCAGCAGCACATCGTCGACGCCCATGGCGACGGCGTCGCGCAGGATTTCCTCGGCCTGGGGCGGCCCCATGGTCACGGCGGTGACCTTGCCGCCGTGGCGGTCGCGCAGCTCCAGGGCCGCCTCGAGGGCGTAGAGGTCGAAGGGGTTGGTGGTGCTGGGGATCCCCTCGCGGATCAGTGTTCCGCGTTCGGGATCGATCTTGACGTTGGTGATGTCGGGCACCTGTTTGATACAGACGACGTAGTGCATGGTGGTTCCGCGGTTGTCGGGGCCGGCCCCAAAGGTTGGGATTGGATGACCAACACAGAATCGGCGGGATTATATCAGCGGTGTAAAGGGGGGTCAAGGGAGGCCGCCCGGCGGTGATGGCACACTTCTTGCACTGGATTGGTGCGTAATGCGCATCGGCGGCTACTGCGGGCCGGGGGGCGTCAAGGGCGCCCCCCGCCGGACGGCTGGGGTTTTCTGATCGCTTGCCGGATGGGGCTTTTCGCCCCGTCGTGGGGTGCTTTACTCCCGGCGGTCCGCCTTGACCTGGCTTGAGCCGGGGCTTATAATTCCAGGCGTCGGGTGGGATTTTAACCCACTCTCTAAATCAAGCCCGCCGATTCCACTATCCCGTTCGAGTCCAACGGATCAAGCTCCTAGACGGGAGCCCTAACTCGATGTCCACTTGGTTCCGCACAGCCGTGATCGTTTGTCTACTCGGCGTCTCGTCAACCGCCGTGGTTGGGAGCGAGGTCCTGGAGACCCTGGAGTACGAGGGTCACCTCGTCGAGATCATCGCCGATCCAATGGACGACGGCTCCTACCTCGAGGAGACCCGCTACCGCATCGGTCCCGACGACATGTTGCGCATCACGGTGGCCGGCGACGTGACGCTTTCGGGCAATTACTACGTTGATCCCGAGGGTTATCTCAACCTGCCCTACCTGGATGATTTCCGGGCGGCCGGCCTGACCGTCCGCGAGATGCGCCGCGCCCTGGTTGAGGCCTGGGAGCCCTATCTGGGTCGACTCTCGATGGGCGTGGACGTCCTCGAGTACAATAGCTGCCGGGTTTACGTCCTGGGCGAGGTCGTCCGACCCGGATACTACCAGTACCGGGCGAGTATCTCACTGCTGGAGGCCCTGGCCGAGGCCGGCGGGCTCAACGTGCACGCCGTCGACAGCGAGGTGGCCGTCGTCCGCCTGCTGGCCGAGACTACCCGCCTGTACCTGGTTGACGTCGAAGGCATCCTGGAGCGCGGCGAGGCGCTGCGCGACATCCCCCTGGCCGCCGGAGACATCGTCTTCGTACCCCGATCCTTCATTGGCGATTGGAACCAGTTCCTCGCCGACATCAGCCCGACACTGCGCATGGTCATCGAGGCCAACAACCTCTACCGCTTGACTTGGTAACCAACGACTCCAGCGATCAGCGCGATTTCGAGGTCCCCCGGACCTCCCAGGCGAATACCCCGCGCCTGGGCGACTACCTGATTATCCTGCGCAAGCGCAAGTGGATAATCATCTTTTCTCTCGTCTTCATCCTGGCGATCAGCGCCTATCGGACCTTCAGCACCAAGCCCACCTACGTGGCAGCGTGCTCGCTGGTGCTCGAATCGCAGAATCAGAGCGCCAGCATCATGCCCGGGTACTACTCCTACAATCCCTACCGCCTGGAGACCGAGCTGCAGATCATCTCCAGCCGCAGCATCTCCCTGGGTGTTGTCGAGTACCTGAATCTGGCCTTCGACGGTTCGAGTGAATCACCCAACGCCGCCCGTTTCATCTCCCCCTTCGTCGAGGCGGGCTTTCCGGCTGGCACCTATCACGTCGTCGAGCAGGAGAAGGGATTTCGGGTGGAGCGGGCCTCCGACGGCAAGCTTCTGGGGCTGGGCGACTACGGCGAGCCCTTCACCACCGACGACGGCTTGATGGGTTTCACCTTGGAGGACCGTCAGCCCGAACCGGGGAGGGTGTTGACCATCGAAACGAAGGACCCGGTGGCGCTGGCCGAGGGAATCCGTCGCTCGACGGAGGTTCGCCAGTCCTCGGAGGGGAACACCTTCATCGTTAGCTTCTCCAGCAGCGATCCGGAGCGCGCCGCCGAGCTGTGCAACGCCGTCGCCGAGGTTTACGTCAACGAGAACCTGCGCTGGAAGCAGGAGCGGGCCCGCAAGGCCCGGGAGTTCATCGGTGAGCAGATCGAGGTCGCCGAGCTCAAGCTGCGCAACACCGAGGAGCTGCTGCGCGAGTACAAAGAGCGCACCGGGATCGTCACCTTCAGCGACGAGGCGCGCCAGTTGACGAGCCTTTCACTGGAGACCGAGCGGGATCAATTGGACCTG
>WJMB01000049.1 GCA_014728185.1 Candidatus Coatesiibacteriota bacterium | reverse complement strand
TCCTGTTCGGACCGGTGTGCGATTGCATTCTGTTGGCAATAGGCGTGTATTATCCGAAGCGCCTGTCACTGATACGCAGTCAACAAGTGGCGGCGATACGGGGTATTCTCATTGGACAATCTACAACTCTGGTTGCTGGTGATTAACACCCAGCCGATTGCCGCTCGACTCATAGACCGCATCAATACCAAGCAATAAGGCTGCGCGTGGTAGTATCGGGATCAAGGCGCGACGCAGCCGGATGACGAACACCCATTCGGTTACCCTCTCTTCGCAAGCCCTGATTGGTCCGAACACGCTCCATGATGCCAGGCCCCATACGTCACTTTTCCGACGCTTTCGCTTGCCGATCGTAAAGCCCTTTGTAGCGCCTTTCAAGTTTCCAGCCCCCGGCGGCGGCTGGTGCTCAAACCAGAGAACAGAACAAGGAACCCCAAGCTTGACCCCACCCCGCATCATCTTCTTCGGCACCCCCGAGGTCGCCGCCCAGACCCTCTACGGCCTGCTGGCGACCGAGCTGAATGTGGTCGGCGTTGTCAGCCAGCCCGACCGTCCCCGGGGCCGCGGGCGCAGGCTCGAGCCCACTCCGGTGCATCGAGCGGCCGAGGCGGCTGGATTGCCTCTTTGGCAGCCGGAGAGCTGCGGCGCGAAGGATTTCATCGCCGAGCTGGAGGCCCTGGAGCCCGACCTCTTCGCGGTGGTGGCCTACGGCCAGTTCATCCCCAAGCGGCTGCGCCGGGTGCCCGCTCTGGCTCCGCTAAACCTGCACTACAGCCTGCTGCCCGCCTACCGGGGGGCGGCGCCGGTCAACTGGGCTCTGGTCGAGGGCGCCCGCCGCACCGGGGTCAGCGTCCAGCGGGTGTCCCGGCGGCTGGACGCCGGGGACGTCCTGCTGCGGGCCGCCCTCGAGGTGCCGCCGGAACAGACGGCGCCGGAACTCTTCGAGCGCCTGATCCCCCTGGGAACCAGCACCCTGATCGCCGCGCTGCGTCACGCGCCAAGGCTGCTCGAGGCGGCCCATACGCAGAACGAGGCCGCGGCCACCCGGGCACCGCTGCTGCATCGTGATCACGGCGGGCTGGACTTCCGCCGCCCGGCCCGGGAGCTCTTCGACCGCTGGCGCGGCCTGTTGCCCTGGCCCGGGGTCTTCTGCCGGCTGGAAGGCGAACGGCTCAAGGTCCACCGCTGCCGGGTGTTGGATGAGACCGCAGAGAGCGGCGAACCGGGAACGGTTACCGCGATCGAAGAGATGGGCTGGCGCGTCGCCTGCGGCGCGGGGTTGCTCTTGATCGAGGAGGTCCAGCAGGCTGGCAAGCGACGCCAAGACGCCGCCGAGTTCGCCCGGGGCCGCCGCCTGAGCCCGCCCTTCGTCCTGGAGAGCGTCGAGCCCCGGCCCAAGGACGCTCCCCGCGACTGACCCCGGCGTCCACGCTTGCCCCTGACGGGGGCTTTCGTTTATACTTCCAAGGGGTTACACCTCAGCCGCCCACAGGCGCTCCAACGAAAACCGTCCTCAACCGCAACGGTAGGCCGATGCACCGACTACGCCCGCTACTGATCCTCCCCCTGCTCGCCGCCCTCTCGCCGGGACCGGCGCTCGGCGAGGACGACGTCTACAGCTACACCGCCGACCCGATCTACATCCAGGGCGACCGCGGCGGGGTTGACAGCTCGCTGTTCACCACCAGCGCCGGCGCCGGGGACCCCGGCGAGAGTATCCAGGAGGGCTACGACGCCTTCAACGAGGGCGACTTCGAGACGTCCCTGGCCCGCTTCAAGGAGGTCACCCGGGGCGAGCCGCTCTACGCCAACGCCCTCTACGGTCGGGCGCTCTGTGCCCAGGAGCTGGACGACATCGAGCAAGCCGTCTACGAGTACAACCGGCTGATCGCCTACGCCGGTTCGTTGCCCGAGGGCGACCCGGAGCGCCGCTTCCGCCGGGTGGGCCTGGAGTCCCTGGTGCGGCTGGTCTACGAGAATCCCCCCGCCGAGGAGCCCACGGTCTACCTGCAGCGCATCCTCTCCCCCCAAGACAACAAGGACGCCCTGTTCATCCTGGGCGGCCTGCACCGGGAGTACGCCGAGTACGAGGAAGCCCGCCGGGTCTTCGGCTTGCTCTACGACCAGGCCCCCGACGTGCGCGAGAACCTGAAGCTGCTCTACGCCCGGGCCGAGGTAAACGAGCTTCAGGCGCCCATCGTCGAGAACTCCGACGAACTCTACGCCCGGGCCATGGAGCTCTACGAGGAGGTCGTCGAGATCGGCGAGCGCGAGTTGGCCGAGAACCCGGACAACGTCGACGTCGCCTACCACGTCGTGCGCGCCCTGGGTCGGTTGGGCCTCTACCATCAGAAGCGCGCCGAGCAGTACAAGTACGGCGGCGGCACCTACCTGCCGGCGGTCAGCTCCAGCACCACGGGCCTGCTCATCGACGAGAGCGAGAGCGAGCAGACCGACCGCTCCTACATCTACTCGCGCAACCGCATCACCCGCTTCATCGACAACTACATCGCCGTCATCGCCCTGCTCTACGAGATCAACGTGCCCTTCAAGGACCCGGACCACCGGCTGGACCTGCAGATCACCATCGATCCCGATGGCAGCGTGGCCCGGCTGGAGCTGCTGCAGAGCAACCTGCCCGACGACTTCACCGACGAGCTGCTGGAGATGATCGCCGCCTGGCGCTTCCCGCCGGGACGCAAACGCGTCGTCGCCGTCTACCCGCTGATCTTCGGGGGAGGTGAGGCTTCGTGAGCAAGCGGCCGCCCCTGCTGATCGCCCTGTCGCTCTCGGCCGTCCTGGTCGGCTGCGGACCCGTCGACCCCGTCGACGACACCCCGGAGCTCTCGGCCCGCAAGGCCTCCGAGGAATTCCACATCGCCGGCGACTACTACGGCGCCTACCTGGAACGCTACTACGAGTTTCCGGAGCTGGCTGAGAAGATCAGCGAGGAGGAGCTGGCCCTGGTCGGTTACAGCTACGGCCAGTGCCTGGCCGAACTGGCCGGCGAGCTGGTCTCCGACGGCGCCGACCAGCCCGAGCGCGCCCGGGCGGCCAACTACTACGAGATGGCCGGCAACGCCTTCAACATCGCCGCCGGGACGAAGCTCGAAGCCTACAAGCAGCCCGCACTCTATTCCACGGTGCTGGTCTACAACCAGGCCGTCGAGCTCGACGGCGAGGCCCGCGGCGACCTGATCGACACCACCCTGCGGGCCTGCGAGAGCTACTTCGCCGCCAAGAACGAGGAACCGTCGCTGTTCAAGCTGCCCGACGACGACGCCGTGGTGGCCCTGATCAAGACCCAGTTGCTCTACCGCCGTGGTCGCGACGAGGAGGCCCGGGCCTTCTTCGAGGAGTACCTGGATGAATACGGCCGCGCCAAGGGCGGCGACTGGCCGATCATCCTGGTCGGCCGCCTGGGCGACGAAACCTTCCAGGCCGGGCTCTACGACCACGCCGAGGAGTTCTACCGCCGGGCCGCCGGGATGGCCGCCGACAACGACAAGCTCCTCGGTCGCTACCAGCACAACACCCGCATCGCCGACTTCCACGAGGGCCTGCTGCTGGAGGCCGCCGTGCCCAAGCGGCGCTACGACCTGCTGACCGCCGAGGAGCAGGCGAAGCTGCGGCGCGCTCTCGAACACTACGACGCCGTCGCCGAGCGCTACTCCGGCGACGAGATCGCCGGCCGGGCCGTCTACCGCCGCGGCTACCTGGAAGAGATGTGGCTGCTGGACTACGCCGCCGCCGCCCGGACCTACACCCGGGTTTTCACCGAGGCCCCCGATCATCCCCTGGCGGCCACGGCCTGTTTCCGCGCCGGTCTCTGCTCCGAGCAGGCCGGCGACTTCGCCGAAGCCCGCCGGTTCTACGAGCGTCTCGACGACGACTACGACGACAGCCCGGAGGCTCCCCTCGTCGAGTTGCGCGCGGGGATCATGGGCCTTGAAGAGGCCGGTTATTCCGGCGACGAGGCCGAGGACGCCGCGGAACGAATCGAAGACTTCATCGATGACTACGAGGGCGAGGACGCCTACCGCCTCTGGCTCGGCGAGGGCTACGCCTCCTTGGGCCGCCTGGCCGAACAGGGCGGCGACGACGAGACCGCCCTCGAACTCTACACCAAAGCCGTCGAGCAGCACGGCTTCCGCGAAGGCGTCCGCTACGGCTCCGAGCGTATCGCCCGGGCCTATCTGGTTTACGCCGATCACCACTGGGAGGAGTTCCAGAGTGTGGATGTCGGCGGCTCCCTGGAGGAGGTCCAGGAGGAGATCGTCCGGGTCAGCGAGCTGCGCAACAAGATCCTCTTCGGCTACTCCGGCGCCGACACTTACGGAGACCTGGCGACCTCGGCCCGCGCCAAATACATGGGCGGGCGGGTCCTGGAGACCTTCGCCACCATGCTGCAGGACGTCCGGATCACTTCGGGAGGCACCCCCGAGGAACTGGACGAAATCTACGCCCAGATCAACTACCCGACCAACTCCTTCTTCATCCAGGCCCAGCAGGCCTACCGCGCCGCCGTCGAGACGGCCCGGCTGGCCGGTGGAGACTCCGCGACCCTGGAGCGAGCCCAGGAAGCCTACGACCGCCTGACCCGAATCATCGGGGAATCCTAGGGGAATCCATGCCCAGGAAGAACGCCGAACTCTATAAATCCCAGACGGTCCTCGATGCAACGGGCCTGGAGAAGCTGGTCGAGCGCCAGTGCGGCGAGGTCGCTGAGAAGCTGGCCGCCGAACCCCGCGTCGCCGTGGTGGGCATCCGCGCCGGAGGTGAGGTCATCGCCCGACGCCTGGCCGCCGAGCTCGGCCGCCGCCACGGCGTCGAGATCCCCCTGGGCTTCGTCGACATCACCCTCTACCGCGACGACCTCAACGATCTGGGCTACCTGCCCCAAGTGGGCTCCACCGAGATCGATTTCGCCATCGACGACGTGGTGGTGATCCTCGCCGACGACGTGATCTACACCGGCCGCACCGTGCGGGCGGCCATCGATGAGATTATCGACTTCGGCCGCCC
>WJMB01000328.1 GCA_014728185.1 Candidatus Coatesiibacteriota bacterium | reverse complement strand
GAGGGCGGTCAGGTCGCGACGGATCGTCCGCGTCGAGACGCCGAGCTCCGCCGCCAACGACTTGATCGTGCGCCCGGGCGGACCGGCGATGGACCAGATGATCTCCCACTGACGGATGATCTGGCTGTTGCGATGGGGCATGGGCTCGCTGACGTGGTCGACGTGGTCGACGTGTCTTGGACGACGAGAAGAATAGGAGGGTGATTAGCAGATGGGTTGTATCACCACCGGGGATAAGCAGGCAAGGAGGCTCGTTAGGTCAATATGAAGTAGAAATGAAACTTGCCCTTCCCAGTGTGTCGGGGGTTATCAGGTATATTATATTTTATTGTGATATGATAAACTTCAGCTATTAACTACTATAAATTATTGATAATAAATCTGCGTGCAGATGTTCGCAAAATTAAGACGAAAAGAGTTTGTTCTGTCAAGGCTTTATGGTACGATATTGATGTTTAGGGGATTATATCAAAGACTGACGATATTAGCGATTGGATGCGGAGGAACTATGGTAGCGGATATCAACATGATCAGCAGCCACATCGAGAAGCTCAGCGAGAGAGACGCCCTGACCAAGCTCTTCGTCGATCTCAACTACGCCGCTGCTAGTAAAACACCCTTCAAGACTAGCCGCTGGGAAAACAGTCTGGCCCGGGAAAGCGTCGAGAGCGTCCGGGTCATCAATGAGCGCGGCGGCTTCCCCATCGTCCACGCCGTCATTCCGTCCAAAACCCTCTACGACCGCGACTATCTCCCCCGCTCGCCCCAGCGCGCCATCGTCAAGCAAATCGAGAAGAACCTCGGCTCGGACTTCTTCTTCGTCGTCTTCTCCGATCCCGACCGCCGCTTCTTCGACTTCACCAGCGTCAAGCTCGTCAAGGGCGGCCGCGATATCTTCCGCCGGCTCTACATCGAAGCCGGCAAGCCCAAGCGCACCGCCGTCGAACGCCTGGCCCGACTGTACGCCACCAGCGACAACGTCGCCGAGATCCAGGGCCTCTTCGACGACGCCTTCGACGTCCAGGCCGTCACCAAGGAGTTCTACCTCCAGTACAAGGCCCAGTACGAGAAGCTGGCCACCGACCTCAAATCACGCAACAAGAACTACGCCAACCATACCAACCTCAAGCCCAACGAGCTGGCCCAGCGCATCCTAGGCCGGGTGATGTTCCTCTACTTCCTCCAGCGCAAGGGCTGGTTGGGCAACGAAACCGAGTTCCTGCGCCGGGAGTTCAACCGGGTAAACGAGGAAAACCAAAGCTACTTCAATGACGTATTGGAAAAAGTCTGGTTCGAGTGCCTGAATAAGCCCCGGGCTGACCGCCGCGACATCCCCTCCTCCTTCGAAACCATCCCCTATCTCAACGGCGGCCTGTTCACCCCCGACGACTACTACGAGAACGGCAAACCCCTGTATCTGCCCAACGAGTTCTTCTCCACAGACACCCAATCCGGCGAGGGCGACGGACTGCTCGACGTCTTCGACCGCTACAACTTCACCATCGAGGAATCCACTCCCCTCGATCAAGAAGTCGCCGTCGATCCCGAGATGCTGGGCAAGGTCCTCGAGAACCTGCTCGAGGTCGAGGAGCGCCACTCCGACGGCGTCTACTACACCCCGCGCCCCATCGTCGACTTCATGTGCCGGGAGAGCCTGCTGGGCCACCTGAGCGACGCCACCGGACTGGAACGAGGCGCCCTAGCCGAGCTGCTGGATGTCGAGTTGCTCCACGAGGCCGAGTACAGGAAATCGAAGGGTCAGGTTCCGCCCTACGCCCTGGGCAAACAACAGGCCAAGGAGGTCATCGACGCCCTGGACGAGGTCAAGATCCTCGATCCAGCCGTGGGCTCCGGCGCCTTCCCCCTGGGCATGATGCAGAACCTGATGCAGCTCTACCGCGCCGCCAGGCTCATCCGCGGCTCGCGCACCGACCGCGGCTCCGCCGAGGACGCCGACCAGAAGAAGCAGATCATCGCCAACAACCTCTACGGCGTGGACATCAAGCCCGAGGCCATCGAGATCTGCCGCCTGCGCCTCTGGCTCTCCCTCGTTGTCGAGCAGGCCAGCCCCGACGACGTGGACCCCCTGCCCAACCTCGACTTCAAGTTCATGGTCGGCGATTCCCTCATCGAAGAGATCGAAGGCGTTCCCGTCTATCCCGTCGCCGAAAGCTCCGCCGATCAGGGAACGCTGGACGTCGACGCCGCGGCCATCGGCAAGGCCCAGCGCAAGCTCATCCGCCTCGAAGCCGAGTACTACGACGCCCATACCGCCGAGGGACGTCGTGAGCTGAGAGCCCAGCTCGACGCCACCGTGCGCGAGTTGCTGGAGGCCATCGTAAAGCAGTCCCTCGGCAAGATGCGCAATGAGATGAAGACCGTCCGGCAGGCCCTGGCCAAGCGCTCCACCAAGAAGATGCTCAAGCGCGAGCAGGAGCTCATCGCCGCCGAGGCCAAGCTGCGCGGCGTGCTGCAGGATTACGACGACCCCGGCAAGCCCCTGCCCTTCTTCCCCTACCGCCTGTTCTTCGGCGAGGTCTGGCGCGACGGCCGCCTCGGCTTCGACATCGTCATCGCCAATCCGCCGTATGTCCGTCAGGAGACCTTCGACGCCGAGTACAAGAACAAGCTGGCCCGGCACTACAAAGACGTCTACACCAAGACTTGCGACATCTACGTCCCCTTCTACAAGCGCGGCTTCGAGCTGCTCAAGCCCGGCGGCCACCTGACCTTCATCTCCTCGGGCACCTACGCCCGCACCGGTTTCGGCAAGAAGCTGCGCAACTGGCTGCGCGAGAACGTCTCCATCAGCCGCTGGGTGGACTTCGGCGACCTCCAGCCCTTCGAGGGCCAGACCACCTACCCCGTGGTTCCCGTGATGCGATTCGCCAAACCCGAGCAAACCAAGCTGCTGGAGTACTACCAGCTGCCCGACCTGGACTACGGCGACTTCGCCGCCAAGGTCGAATCCGACAGCTACGCAGTCCCCCAAAGCGACCTGGCCGACGACGGCTACCGCTTCCTGCGGGATGAGGTCAAGGCCGTCTTCGACAAGATCGTCGCGGCGGGAAGGCCCCTGGGCGAGGTCGTCGGGGAGATTTATCGCGGGGTGCTGACCGGGCTCAACGAGGCCTTCATCGTCGACGGCGCGACGAAGGAGCGGCTGATCGCCGAAGACCCCAAGAGCGTGGAGTTGTTGAAGCCCTTCCTGATGGGCCGGGACCTGAAGCCCTGGCGCTACGAGTTCAACGACCGCTGGTTGATCTTCACCCGCCGGGGCGTGGACATCGATCGCTACCCGGCGATCAAGCGCCACCTGGAGGGCTACAAGGAGCGGCTGATGCCGCGGCCCAGTGGAGTGGCGGCGAAGGACTGGCCGGGGCGCAAGCCGGGCAATTACAAATGGTATGAGATTCAGGACGCGGTGGATTACTACAAGGCCTTCGAGGGACCGAAGGTGATGTGGGGAGAGATAGTAAATAAACCAAGTTTTATCTATGATACTTCTGGAATCTACTTTGTAAATAAAGGATACTTGATAAGAACAAATTCTATGACATTGCTAGGCATATTAAATTCTTGCTATGGACTATTTTTTATGCAAAATTATTGTGTGTTCAAAGACAGAGGTTATTACGATGTTATAAAAGAAGCAGCAGTCAAGTTTCCTATACCAAGTTATAAGCAAGAAAACAAAGACATTATAAAAATAGTAAATAAACATATCTCTGGCATGGCAACTGCATCTAGCCTCCATGAACTAAATGTGCTATGTGGTTCATTATACAATTTATCAGAAAGCGAATCAATAATAATTGAAAATAATGCTCAATATATACAACACTTAAGACAGATAGCTTATAAAGACAAGTAGTTGCTTTCTACTGGCCGAGCGCCGCGCCGCCGGAAACGACGACGAGGAAGACGAGGACTGACCCCCTTCCGTGCGATAGCGTAGGGCGGACCCTCTGCTGTCCGCCGCGAATTGGCACATCATTGCGCCCTATGGGGCGATTATCGCACCCCTTCGCGGCGGGGGACAGAGCCCCCGCCCTACGTGGGTTATATCGTTTGAGAGCCGTGCGCGGCGGCCCGCAGAGGGGCCGCCCTACAGGGACAAATCGTCCGCAATGGTATTGTGGAACCGAACGGCGCCCTCACCCGCCGACCCCTTAGCGCGGGGTCTCTGACCCCGCATTAAGGAACCCCTCACCCCTTCCCTCTCCCCAGAGGGGCGAGGGAGATGCTGGAAACCATACCCCGCAGACCTGTAGGTCGGGGGCGTGGGATAACCCTCCCGCCCCCGCCCTGCGTGTAAATCCAACCCTTCCCCTTCAATCCCCCCTCCCCCCCATCCAAGGACCCCCCATGACCGGCTACATCATCGACAATTCCGAGGGCAACCGCCTGGCTGACAAGCTCTCCGAGATGCTGAAGGATGCCGACGAAGCCCGCTTCGCCGTGGGCTACCTGTATCTGTCCGGCCTCGAAGCCTTGAGGGACAAGCTGGGCAAGCTAAAGCGTTTGCAGTTGGTCATCGGCGCCACGGACAAGGCGGCGGGGTCTATACTGGACGAGGCCCTCGCCGGAACGCAGCTCAAGCTGACGCCGGACCAGATACGGGAGCGGCAGGGGGCCATAATGGAAAGCCTGGCCTACCAGGCGGGGACGGCGGAGCCGGAGGCGGAGCTGACAAACACGCTGTCGGTGCTGAAACGGATGCATGAAGAGGGCAGGCTGGAGGTCCGGGCGTATACCAAGGGGCGCTTGCACGCCAAGGCCTATCTGATCACGGAGGGCAAACACCAGTTGGCGGTGGTGGGCTCGAGCAATCTGACGGCGTCGGGTTTCCGCAGCAACCGCGAGCTGAACGTCACGGAGAAAAACGACAACAACATCGCCGACCTGCACGGGTGGTTCGACCGCTTGTGGGCGGACTCGGAGGATTTCGCGGCGGAGCTGCTGGAGGTGATCGACGAATCGCCGGCCTTCCTCGAGGCGGTCTACCCCTACGAGCTGTATCTGAGGATGCTATGGGAGCTGGTGGGCGAGCGCTTCGATGAGACCACGGAGCGTAAGGTGCGCCGTCTGGAGGGCGGCATCTTCGATGAACTGGCCGACTTCCAGCGCACGGCGCTGCTGCAGAGCATCATCAACTGCCGGGAGTACGGCGGAACGCTGATCGCCGACGTGGTGGGGTTGGGCAAGACGTACATCGGCCTGGGACTGATGAAGTATTTTTGGGATCACCAGCATCAGTTCTCGGTGGTACTCTGCCCGGCGAGTCTAAAGACGATGTGGCAGGAACTGATGCTCAAGCACGATATCCCGGGCCGGGCGGTGTCGCTGAAAAAGCTTAGCCGCGAAACGTTGCCCGAGGAGCTGGCCAGCCAGGCCCTGGCGGCGGATGTGGTGCTGATCGACGAGAGCCACAACTTCCGCAACACGGGGACCAAACGCTATAACCTGTTGACGGAGCAGTTCCTGGCCGACCCCAACGATCCCAACGGGCGACGCAAGAAACGCAAGCTGATCTTGTTGACGGCCACGCCCTACAACCGCCACCTTCCCGACATCTACCACCAGTTGAAGCTCTTCCTGCCCGAGAGCAATCCACCGGGCGGTCCCCAGGGAAAACTGCGCCATCTGGCGAACTTCTTCCCCAAGCCGATCGAGCCGCCGTCCGACGACGCGACACCGGAGGAGAAGGAGCGCTACAAGAAGGAGAGGGAGAAGTACGACCGCAAGGTGGAGCAGACCAAGCAACTGCTGGGGCACCTGATGATCCGCCGCCAGCGCAGTCACATCACCCGTTTCTACCCGGGGGCGACGATCAAGGGCCGGCCGGTGACCTTCCCGGAGCGGCGGCTGAACACGATCCGCTTCAACCTGGGGACGAGCCCCGAGCACGAGGAGCTCTACCGGGAGATCGTCGGCCTGATCCCCCGGGACGGCGACACCGGCCTGACCTTCGGCCGCTACTTCCTCCCGCGCTATCTAAAAACCGAGTTCGAGGATGACAAGCGCTACCGGGGCATCACCAAGATCGGCCCCAACCTGCTGGGGCTGATGCGGGTGCTGCTGTTCAAGCGGCTGGAATCCAGCGTCTTCGCCCTGCAAGAGACGATCAAGAGGCAGATCAGCGCCCACGAGTTCTTTCTCCAGGGACTGGACGAAGGCTACGCCTTGATCGGCGAGGCGCTAAGCAAGCTGATCTACGAAGGCGGCGTCGATACGCCCGAAGAGCTGATCGAGCAGTATCCGGACCTGGCGAAGGATTACCCCATCGAGGGCTTCGAGTTGGACGAGCTGAAGGCGGACGTTGAGAGCGATCTGGCGATCTATCGTCGGCTGAAAGTGCGTGCGGCGGCGCTGGACGACCGCCGCGACCCCAAGCTGCTGGAATTAAGGGGACTAATCCAAAAAGCCCTGGACAGCGATACAAAACTGCTGGTTTTCTCCGAATACGCCGACACGATCGATGGCCTCTACGCGCACTTCAAAGGTCTGTTCCCCAATGCCGATCTGGGACGGATCACCTCCAACACCGGCAGAGTCGCCGACGTGATCGTGCGCTTCTCGCCGGAGTCCAACAATAAAACGATAGAGGAGATCAGCAATCCGATCCAGATACTCTTCGCCTCCGACGTCCTCAGCGAAGGGCTCAACCTGCAGGACTGCAACGCGGTGATAAACTTCGACCTGCACTGGAACCCGGTGCGGCTGGTGCAGCGCATCGGCCGTATCGACCGCATCGGCACCCGGCACGAAACGATCTACGCCAAGAACTTCCTGCCTGTATTGGGCGAGGAAGCTGGCTTCCGCCTGGAGGATATCCTCAAGCGCCGTGTCGAGGAGATGCGCAGGGTGCTGGGGATGACGGCCAAGGTGCTCAGTGAGAGCGACCAGCTCGACGAGGAAGCCGTCTATACTATCTACAGCGATGATGCTGACCTGAGCGGCCTGGAAAGCGATGCCCTGGGGTTGAACCTGCCCAGCCTGGAGGCCGAGGGGATATTGAGGAAACTCGAGCGGGAGGATTCGGAGCTCTACGACAAGATCCGCAACTTCCCCCTGGGGGTGCGCAGCTTCAAGCACGGTGACACAGAGAAAGGCATCCTGGCCTGTCTACGAAAGAGCGACCTAAAACGCTTCGTCCTGGTTACCGAGAACGCTGTTCGGGACCTGACCGAGAGTGAGGTCATCGAGCTGGCGCGCTGCGATGAAGACGAACCGTTGACCCGGGAACCGGCGGATCTGCTGTTGTCTAGCAAGCGCGGGTTGGCCCACTACCGTGAAGAGCTCCAACCGACCGTTCAGCAGCCCCTGAGCGAAAGAGGCAGACAGAAACGCAGGCGTTTATCCAGGCTGCTCAGTGGATTGTCCATACAGGAGCCCCAACTGAACAGCGAGTGTAATCGTGTTCTCAACTTGCTGAATCGTGAAACCCACGAAAAAGTATTGCACAAAGCGGATCAGTTGCGTCAGAATCCGCACGATGTTCTGGATTACCTGAGCGAACACTACGATGAAAATCAGCCCGTTGGGCATAAGACGGCGCCTGTTCGCGAATACCACGAGAATCCCGAGGGTCCCGGCCCGACCATCGAGCAGCTCAAGTCCCGCCCCCACGTCAGCTCGCTGCTGGGTCTGACAGAGTAGCAGGTTATCGTCAAACAAGATGAGGAGGAGGAGCTATGTGCGATATGAAGGAACAGATGCGGAAGTTTATTGAGACTGAACGAGATAGAACACTTAATGCCCTAGCAAAGCAACCTAGGCTTGTTAATGGGTATTACGGTATTGAAACGAGACAGCTTGAAAGAGGCTACTATAACAGGCAGCTCATAGAATTAGTACAAAACGCGGTAGATGCAATTATCGAAGGAATTAATACTAATAATTCTATTTATATATTATTAAACAAAAATGTTTTATATGTATTAAACTCCGGTGCTCCATTAGCTATAGAAAATGGTGTTGGCGTATTACTATCTGCTTATGATTCACAAAAAGATAGTACACAAATAGGGCGTTTTGGTATTGGATTTAAATCCTTAATTCAATTTAATTGCAAGATTGATTTTATTACACGTGATAGAGGTGTTGTGCGTTTTGATCCACAAAAATGCAGAAATCAACTAGCCAGGACAACGGAGAGACAAAATGTTCCAGGTTTATTACTAGCATGGCATCTAGACGAACCTGACAATGAAGATGATGTCGAATTAAATAATAGTTATGAATGGGCTCAAACAATAGTCAAAATTTATTTAGAGAAACATAATGTAGAATGTGTAAAATCACAAATTAATAAATTCCCAGACGAGTTTGCCTTATTTACAAATACTGCCCTTAATGTTGTATTTGAAACTTCTGAATACGAACGATCAATAAAAACAGAAGTCATAGATAATGATCTGTCACTATTTATTGATGATGAAAGTCAGCCATGGACTATACACAAAATATATGAAAAAAACCTGCCTATTATTTGGGCTATACCAAAAATGAAAACAGATCATGAGGGTGTTTTTTGGGCATTTTTTGATTTTGATACTAAATCTTATTTACCAGGTATACTCAATGCACCCTGGGAGATAAATGATGGACGAACAGAATTATTAAAGGGAAACAAACACAATAAAACCCTCATGCAAGCCGCAGCCGGGTTGGTCGTCGATACCATCCCCAAGCTATCTACAGAAGACGATCCCGGTAAAGTCCTCGACTACTTCCCCCGCCAATGTGGGGAGGATGAGATCGCCAGGCCTCTTGTAGATGGTGTCTGGGAGGGCCTCAAGGGTACCGAGTGCATCCCCGATGCGACTGGCGCTCTGCGTTTTGGACGCGAGCTGTATCGGCATCCGGAAGGCATTGGGCAGGAACTCGCTGAACAATGGTGTGCAATTCCTGATAATAAATTGCTTAAAAGTGCCATCCATCCGACAGCCATGAAAGGCGATCGGGACAGCCGTCTAGAAGCATTAGCCGCAATGATTGACGGCGAGCATGGAGACGATCCGAGCCTGAGGCCTCTGGAGATTGGTGAATGGTTCGCAGCCGTCGCATCGGTCGAAACCAACAAAGCCATCGAGGTACTCACGTTGGCTGTAGATTATAAAAAGCAATGCAAAACCGTAAGCTGGTCTTACGAAAGACAAGAACTAGAAATCATTCCCATCCAAAACGGTCAACTCGTCTCGCCCGATGTCGCCGTCTTCGCCCCTGAAGAAGTAGAGATTCCCGAGGGTCGATTTGCTGTAAAGGAGGTTTTAGCCGAGAACGAAGAGGCTAATGAGCTGTTAAGGGAGCTGGGGGTGAGGGAGCTGAACGAAGAGGAGTGGATCAATCTCCTTAACCAAAGAGCACCAGATATATGTTATCGTAAATACGATTATTATAATACAGACAATAGCTGGAATCCCTTTTGGGCACTATTTAGAAGAGCACCTCAGAAGATTGTCCAAAAGTATATAGAAAAGAATAGCTGGATAAGAGTTAAGAGAAAAGATGGAAAGTGGGTTATAGCAGATAATACACTTCTACCTGGGCGGGTTATTGAAAAAAATGATGAAGTAAATTCAGGACTGTTGATTGATATAGACTATCACAAATCGGATAATGATATATTGTCTATCATTGGCCTCAGTGATTATCCTTCAGGCATAATAGGTCCTGACAAATGGGATGATATAATATATACCTTTAGGCATACCGTATGGGTCGATTCTAATAGAAATAGATATCGTACCTATTTAACTAACAGACCTACAGATGAATATTTAGTACCACTATCTATAGCAATACCGAAAGGGATCGATCTGTTAAGAGAAGTCAGGAACAAATCCTGTAGCATATTAAGTGACTACTATATCGAATTATTGCTAAAGGAAGATATAGATAGAACAGTCAAGTTCGGTCATAATTCAAATAGAGGCTGGTATAACTACCCCATCAAACACCTGCCCCACCCCGTTCGCTGGTTGCTCCTCGAACACGGCACCCTGCAGCTCGGAGGGTGGACCGTCCGTCTGGCGGCCTTCCGTGAGTACCATGAACACCCCGCCTTGCGCCTTTTGCCCAACTGGAAGCAGGAGTGGGAGCCCAAGATCAGGCTCTTCCTCAAGGGTGATGGCGACGACGAGGACATTCTGCCAACAGTTGAAGTAAATAATGAGGACAGGGGGGAGTTCTGGCGGGGACTGATTGGCGCACTGGCAACGAAGGAGAACCTGACTGATGATCGGCTGACACCTCTCTGGGGCGGAGCCGCTAAAGCCGGCGTCGTGCCTAAGACTATAAACGGTCATAAGCTAAGCGAAGTCTACATCACTACCTCGCCGGACCTGGCACACCTGGGACGAAACAATGTCGAGCTCGTTATTACTCTGGATGAGCACGCCTTTGGGCTGTGGAGAGAGCATGGAGCGCAGGACCTTGAGAAGCTTGTTAGCGCTACCTGGGAAGCGGATGGCCCAGAGGTATTACTGATCGAGGCGATACCCGAGTTGGAATCCGTCCTTACCGAAGAGGCAACAAATAACGCCTATTGCCGGGCGGTGACGAACCTGAGTATCGAACTGGAAGGGATTCAAGAGCAGACGGAGTGTCTGCTGGAGAACGACGTGCTGTTGATCGACTATGCCCAACTTGCCGCCATGCAGAAAGACGAGGGATTAACTCGTATTCTGAAGGAGATTGCTTCAACCGGATGGTTGAAAGAGGGTCTTGAGCAAGCAACGAGTATACTGCTCGACCCATATCGCAGGCGTCGTGAAGCTGCCCAAGGTGAAACCCCGGCGGAGAAGCTCTGGCTGGCGGTCCAACAAGACGAGCAAATCCTGCTCGATGCTTTGGGCAACCCCGGATTCCTCGATAACAATCGTAACGGTGTTGAACTCGCCGGGCTGGTACTGAAGCATCACGGTGTGGCCACGCTGTATGCCTTACGTGATAAACTGAATCACCTTGATCCTCCCGCCCGATGGAACACCGGTCCCGCCTTCAGCTTCGTCGCCGATCTGGGCTTCCCCGAAGAATATGCCAAATCGGCCAATCCCAAGCGCGACCCTGAAGAGCTGGTCGAGGGTCCGATAGCTCTACCCAAGCTCAAAGAATATCAGGAAAAAGTGAAATGTGGCATTGAAGGCTTGCTCAGTAACGGCGAGAACAGAAGACGAGCCGTGGTCAGCCTTCCCACCGGCGCCGGAAAGACCCGGGTCACGGTCGAGTCGGCGGTGGAGTTCGTCCTCAAGCCAAAGGAAGGCAGGCGCAGCGTCCTCTGGGTGGCCCAGTCCGATGAGCTCTGCGAGCAGGCGGTATCGTCCTTCATCCGTGTCTGGCGCAACTTGGGTGAAGAGATGAAGGACCTGCTCATCTTCCGTCTATGGGGCGGTAATCCCAATCCCCCGCGGCAATCAGATGACAAACCGGTAGTTGTTGTGGCGACAGTGCAAACGTTGAATGCCCGCATGGAGCAACAGGAGCTGGATTGGATGCGGAATCCCGGCCTGGTGGTGATTGACGAATGCCACCATGCGATTGCTCCAACATATACAAGGGTTCTCAACTGGCTGGATGCGGCGGCTCCGATGGGTAGGGAACGTGGACCAGAACCGCCATTCATCGGCTTGAGCGCCACACCCTTCCGTGTAGATGACGAAGAGAGCCAACGCCTGGCCAGGCGTTACTCGCAAAGATGCTTGCCAAGTGATCAGAAGGAATTATATAAGCAGCTTAGTGATCCCAAGCAAGGCGTTCTTTCATCAATTGAAAATGATCAGCCTATTGAAAGAACTATTATTCTTCTTAAAAATGAGGAAAAAGCATTAGAAAGGTATGATAATGGTATAGAAGGACATGAGTTTGAATATCATCGGTTGATTGAAAGAATCAGTGAGCGATTGACTTCTGATACAAAACGCAATAATGAGCTTATTGATATCGTGCAGAATAAACTTAAGAATGACGGAAATGTTAACTCTGTCCTTCTCTTCGCCAATTCCGTAAAACACGCCAAAGAGATGGCGATACGCCTTAACCGAGAAGGTATTGCGGCGGCGGCTATCAGTGGAAAAACCCCCATGGTGGCCCGCCGGGACTTCATCGAGCGCTTCCAGCATGGCGGGTTACAAGTATTGACCAACTACGGCGTTCTTACCGCAGGCTTTGACGCACCCAAGGTTGACATGATCCTGATCTCCCGCCTGGTTTACAGCCCGGTCAGTTATATGCAGATGCTTGGTCGCGGAATGCGCGGTCCCGCCATGGGTGGGACTGCTCGTTGTCTGAACGTTACCTTGATCGACAACAATGAGCGATTTGTCCACGAGCATCCTTACCACTATTTTATATCGTACTACAATCAGTTAATGGGCGATAATAGTTAGGTATCTTAATGTTGAGAAACCCTTGTTTTGTTAGACTTGCGAGGGTTTTAAGAGTCTATAATGCAACAGTTGTAAACTATTGTCATCTACTTACACGTTTTACCAGCCTAGTAACACAGCCCTGCTTTATACTTGCATTAATATGTAAACCCTTGTTCCTTGCCGTGGGTTGCAATAAAATATCATCTTATCAAATATAACATATCATCTTCACATAAAATGATCTTGTATGATAAATGACCCTAAAATCGATGACAAAACTCATTGAGAACGCCATCTTCAACGTACGGTTCACTGATCTCCTGAGTGGCCTCTACAGCCCAGCGTGTGCTAATACATCATGCTGCCACTGCTTAGCCGACTCGAATGCATCATGCCGAAGTGCTCTTTTATGCTTGTTTGTGCATAATGGCCAGCACAGCAAAATAAAAAACGGGGGCTGCTGTACGGCAGCCCCCGCGTTTACAATAAGCAATAATCAATCAGGCCGGTTGGCAGCGGCACGGGGAATCGAACCCCGGTTACATGGCTGAGAACCACGCGTCCTAACCACTAGACGATGCCGCCGTGAGCGCCATTTCGAGAAGCGCGGGCGTATTATAACTGGTTCTTGGGGCTGAATCAACCCCTTTTTTCTTCCGAGGCGCCGCCAGAAGAGCGCGCGGATTGTTGTACTCAGGGGTTCGCTGTGTCTGACGGGTAATCGTCGTCATCGTTCGGAATGATTGATGCTCGCAGTGATGCTCGCCGTTAAGCTGTGGAGGGGGCCTTCCCAGCCGCCGGTCCTGACCCGGGTGACGAGAACACCGGCCTGGCGGCGGTGTTTCTCTTTCGGCTGGAATAGAATGATGGGGGCCGACCCTTAGGCCGGCCCCCCTGGCTGGGGCGGATGGATTCGAACCACCGTAAGCAGATCCAGAGTCTGCTGTCCTGCCACTAGACGACGCCCCAAGTGGTCTTGCGGGCGGGTGGGGCTAGGTCGCGCCCCACCCGCGGGGGAGAAAGATAGCATAAGGGGCGGGGAGAATGCAAGGGTTTTGGCTAGGCGCCGTCATCGGGGTTTGCGCCTGAGTCGTCGGCGGCGTTCTGGTCGGATTCGATGAGCTCGACGAGCAGCAGGCGCATCATCCGGGCGCCGCTCTCGACGCCGCTCGCGAAGAGTCGCCGGGCATCCTCGCCGGCGTCGGCGTGGAGTTGATCGAAGACCTTCAGGGCGCCCTCGACGGCGCCCTGCTCGACGTTTTTGATGAAGCGGAGCATCGTTTTCGCAATCGGGTTTGCGGGTCCATCAGCCATGCTTATAATCCTAACTGGTGGGGGACGGGGTGGTTTCGGGAAGCTCGAAGGTGTTCAGGACGGCGTCGCGGTCCTCGTCCAGGGTGGACCAGTCCGCGCTCGGGGCGCCGAACTGCAGGCCGATGAAATGCTTGCCACTGACCAGACTGTAGTCGCGGAAGCGCCAGGGCTCGCCGTCGCCCAAACCGCTGAACTCTACGACGACGGCCTCGGCGCCCAGCAGCTCGATGGTCTCTCGGGAGAGTTCCTCGAAACCGGGCATGGTCGAGGCCTCGAAGAGCTTGTCCTCGACGATCCAGTCGCGATCCTCGGCGGTTTGGACCTGGTCGAAGCTCTGGGTGCGCACGTCGAGGTAGGCGCCGGTCTCGGATTGGACGAGGACGGCCCGCTCGGCCTGGTTTTCCGGATCGAGTTCATGGGCGTCGACGACCCAGACGGACGGGTCGGTCTGGAAGCTCAGACCGGTGAGGTCCATAGTCATGGTTTCCGGTTCGGCCTCGCCGTCGGCTTGGTCAGCGGAGGCTTGGTCGGTCGTGTCGGGTGCTTCGCCGTCGTCGTCGCAGGCCGTCAGCAGCAGCGCCGGCAGCAGCAGGAGCAGGGCGATGAGGTGCGGTTTGTGGTTGATGGTCATCGTTCACCTCCGCAGGAGATGGGGGGGAGTAACCGGAGCGTACAGCCCGCTTGGCCGAGGGGAGTGTAGCTCAATCGGTAGACTGACCAGCTAGCGAGCTGTGGATTGTAAGAAGCTGCCAATGCGCAGTCCACGACCGACCTGGGGGCCGAGAAGGCAGCGGCAGACCACGATGGATCGTTCTGGCGGAACGCCCCGCCGTCCCGGAATGAGCCCGCCGCCGTCGGCGATCCGATCCCAGGCTCTGTCCAGGCAATGACGACCTAGGGCATCACCGCCAGAGGGCGCTGGTCGCAGACGGTGCCGTCGTTGAGGCCCAGCAGGTAGACTCCGGCGCTCAGGCCCTCGATGGTCAGGGAGACGTTGTGGCGACCGGCGGCCAGCGCGCCGATCTCGTAGCGACGCACACGACGTCCGGCCAGATCGTAGAGCTCCAGGGCGATGGTCGCCGGGCGCTCCAGGATTACGGGCACGCTCAGCGGCCCGGCGGTGGGCGAGGGGTGGGGGTGGCCCAGGACGGGGCGGCCGGGGTTGAAGCCGTCGCCGTAGACCAGGCCGACGGGTCCGGCGGAGATGCCGCCGCCGTCGATGAGCTCGGCCTCGACGCGGTACTCGTAAAGGCCGTGCCAGGCGGTGTCTCGGTCCAGGTAGCGTTGGGTGGAGATCGGGCTCGTGGTCAGCGCTTCCCAGTCGCCGGAATCGACGCGCCGCCAGATGCGGTAGCCGGAAACAAGCTCGGGCCGGGTCAACTCCCACTCGAGGTTGATCCCGGCGGGGGCGTCGGCGGCCGCCAGATCGGTGAAGCGCAGGCCGGTCTGCGCCACGACCAGGGCGGCCAGGGCGTTGAGCCGTCCCGAGCCGGCGTCGTTGTCCTTGCCGGCCTCGCCGATATCCAGGGAGCTGCTCTCCAGGTAGTCCTTGAGCTCCTGCGGGGTCAGCTCGGGCAGGGCCTCCAGCAGCAGCGCCACGGCGCCGGTCAGGTGGGGCGTGGCCATCGAGGTACCCTGGAGGTAGCGGTAGCCGCCGGTGCGACCGTCGATGGACTGGATGCCCACCCCGGGGGCGCTGATGTCGGGCTTGATCAACCCCGGCGGGTAAGGCCAGTCGTCGTAGGGCGGGTCGTGGTCCGGAATGGACCATTCGACGGGCCCGCGGCTCGAGAAACCGACAACATCGTCGTAGGAGTTGGTCGCCCCGACGGTGATCACGCCGGGAACGTCGCCCGGAGTGCGTACGTTGTCAGGCGGCGGATGGTCCTCGTCGTCGCCCTCGTTGCCCGCGGCCACGCAGAGTGTCACGCCCAGGGCCAGGGAGTTCTCGCAGCCCTCGCGCCAGAGGTCCTGGTTGTCGGTCTGGTACTGCCTCCAGCCCCAACTACAGTTGATGACGTCGGCACCCTCGAGGGCGGCGTAGTCCATCGCCCGCCAGACGATGTACTCCGTGGTCGAGCCGGTGTCGGAAAAGGCCTGCAGGCTCATGATCAGCGCGTCGGGGGCCATTCCCGTGATCAGGCCGCCGTTGCCGTCACCGGCCACCGTACCGGCGACGTGGCTGCCGTGGCCGCCGACGGGACCCAGGATGTCGTTGTTGTTGTAGTAGAAGTCCCAGCCGTAGTAATCGTCGGCGTAACCGTTGCCGTCGTCGTCGTCGCCGTTGCCGGGGACCTCGTCGGGGTTGGTCCAGGGATGATCGGCCAGGTCGGGGTGTTCGATGTCGCAGCCGGTGTCGATGACCGCCGCTACCACTCCGGCGCCGGTGTAGCCGTAGGGGTCCTCCCAGACTTCGTCGGCGTCGACATGGTCGATGTTCCAGACCAGGTCCGCCGGAGCCGCCGATCCGCAGAGGGCGTCGTCGACGGTCGCGCTGAGACTCAGGCGCTCGACGCTGGACAGCTCCGCCAGGCCGGCGACGACATCCGGGCTGACCCGAGTCGCCACGGCGTTGATCAGCACCAGGGGGTATATCTCGGTCACCGTTGCGGGATTGCTCCGCTGTTGATCGAGCAGGTACTCAAGAACGGGCCGCTGGGCCGCCGCGGTGAACTGTCGCAGAGCCGCCAGCCTCACGGCGCGTCGTTCGCTTGCGGGCAGACCTGCGCCGAGGGCCTCAAGAGCGGGAGAAGTCTCGACCTCGGGGATGACGATTACGGGCAGCAGGCCGTCTGCCTCGATCCATCCGGTGTCCAAGGCTCGCTGAAGGGCCGGGGCGATCTCGGCGCCGCCGACCGCCGGTGCCAGGAGCGCGATCAGCAGACAGGTTGTGGTGAGCGAACCTCGCATTGTCAACCTTTTCGAAACAGGAGGGCTGAGCAGCGGGCCCCCGGCGCTGTAAGAACTAAGCGCGCGGCTCTCCCCGGGCCGGTTTTGGCACGCTTCTTGCGGAGTGCCGCTCGGGTTCGGTGGGAAACGCAGCCCGCTCTGCTGCAAGAAGCGTGCCAAAATCGGCCCGGTGGTCTGCGAGCCGCGGTTTTGCGCCGGGGTCCCGCCGCGGCAGGGTGCACGGTTAGTGGTCGACCAGCTCGTAGTCGCGGGCGTAGTCGAAGTCGTCGTCGCGGTCGGGTTTGTGGCAGCTCAGGCAGTCACCTGCGTCGACAGCGGGGACCTGGGCGCTGTCGTAGGGGTGTTCTCGGCTGGTCTCGTGGCAGCTTTGACAGCCGACATCGGTTAGTCGCGGGGTCAACTCGGCGTCGCCGAAGCCTCCGGGTCTGCCGAAGCCGGTGGTGTGGCAGCGCACGCACTCCAGGTTGCGCTCGTCTCCGGTCTCGACCAGTGTAGCGAAGGCGTGGGCGTGGTCGGTTCCGCGCCACTGTTCGAGCTCGGCGGTGTGGCAGGCGCCGCAGTCGGCGGGACCGTGGTAGAGCGGCTCGCTGGTCGGGGTGTAGTAGTTTTCCAGCCAGTGAGCGTAGCGCTCGGTTTCGTAGCGGCGCAGGCGCTCGACGACTGCGGGGTCGCGCTCCCAGCCGTCGTCGATGGGCAGGGCCTTGTAGGAGAGTAGTGCGCCGTGGTCGTCGGGCTCCAGGCTGATCCGCGCAACACCCAGGTAGCGCCCGAGCCTTCCGGGCCAGACGATGGGCACGCCCTCGCCGGTCTCGGCTTCGTGCTGGAACAACCCGGCGTGACCGCCGACAATCAGGTCCAGTCGTCCGGCGAACTCTCCGGCTGCGGCGACCTCATCGGAGACCCCCAGGTGCGAGAGCAGGATGGTCACCGAGCAACCGGCGGCCTCGAGCTCGCTCAGCGCGGCGTCGAGGGCCTCGCGCCAGGGGGTGACTTGGTAGCCGAGGCCGGAAACCAGCTCGTCGAGGTCCCAGATGCCCTCGTTGATCACGGCGGTCAG
>WJMB01000327.1 GCA_014728185.1 Candidatus Coatesiibacteriota bacterium | reverse complement strand
CCGGCCGCACCGTGCGGGCGGCCATCGATGAGATTATCGACTTCGGCCGCCCCCGGGCCGTGCGCCTGCTGGTGATCGCAGAGCGCGACGGCCGCGAGCTGCCCATCCAGGCCGATTTCGTCGGCCTGCCCCTGGAGCCCGAATCCGGCGAGATGGTAATCGTCGACTTCGATGAGGATCCGGGCGTTCACCTCTACCGACGCCGGGACGCCTGAGCGTCCCTTTTTTTACCCCCACCCATCGAAAGGGGGAGCGTGCTGACCACCCGTAACCTGCTGGGCATCCGGGAGCTCGACGTCAAGGACATCGAGCTGATCCTGGACACCGCGGAGCGCTTCCGCGAGGTCTCCAGCCGACGGGTCAAGAAAACGCCGGCCCTGCGCGGGCGCATCGTGGCCAACCTGTTCTACACCCCGTCCATCCGCACCCGCATTTCCTTCGAACGCGCCTGCAAGGCCCTCTCCGCAGACCTGATCAACATCTCCTCGGCCCAAACCTCCCTGGGCGAGACCCTGACCGACATCGCCCGCACCCTGCAGGCCATGGGCGTGGATATTCTGGTGGTGCGCCACCGTCTGGCCGGCGCCCCGGTCCAGTTGGCCCGCAGCATCTCGGCCCGGGTGATCAATGCCGGCGACGGCGCCCACGAGCACCCCACCCAGGCCCTGGTCGACGCCTTCACCATCCGCCGCATCAAAGGCCGTCTCGAAGGGCTCAAGGTCGCCCTGCTGGGCGACATCCGCCACAGTCCCACCGCCAAGAGCAACCTCTACTGCCTGAAGAAACTCGGCGCCCGGGTCGTCGTCGGCGCCCCCAGCCCCCTGGTCCCCGAGGGCCTCGAGGAGCTTGGCTGCAAGGTCTACCACACCACCGAGGAGGCCGTCGACGGTGCCGACGTCGTCATCCTGACCCGGGTCAGCCTGGACTACGGCAACGACAAGCTGCTGCCCAGCCTGCGCGAGTTCTCCCGCTTCTTCTCCCTCAACACCGAACGCCTGGCCCTGGCCAAGCCCGACGTCACCGTGCTCCACGGCGGCCGGATCAACCGCGGCGTCGAGATCAGCGCCGAGGTGGCCGAACGAGCCTGGCAGAGCATGATGAAGGAGGTTTCCGCCGGAATCGTGGTCCGCATGGCCGTGCTCTACCTGCTGACCGTGGGCGGAAAGGGGGCCGACAATGAAGGCTAGCTCCCTGCTGTTGCGTGGCGGGCGGGTCATCGACCCCGCCAACGGCCTCGACGCAGTGCGCGACGTGCTGATCTCCAGCGGCGTGATCGCCGGGGTCGGCGAGAACATGAAGCCCGAAGGCGCCGAGATCCTCGACTGCGCCGGGAAGCTGGTCCTGCCCGGCCTGGTCGATACCAACGTCCACCTCAACGAACCCGGCCGCGAGGACCGCGAGACCATCGCCACCGGAACCAGGGCCGCCGCCCGGGGCGGCTACACCGCCGTGGCCTGCCGCAGCACCGAGAACATGGTCATGGACAACCAGACCGTGGTCCAGTTCATCCGCAGCCGCGCCGAGCGCGACGCCGTCGTCCGCGTCTTCCCCGTGGGCACCCTGACCCGGGCCATGGCCGGCGAGGCCCTGGCCGAGATCGGCGAGCTGACCGCCGCCGGCGCCCTGGCCGTCTGCGACGACATCCATCCCGTCGCCGACGCCGCCGTGATGCGCCGAGTCATCGGCTACGCCAAGATGTTCAACATCCCCGTGCTCAGCTTTCCCGAGGATCCGGAGTTGGCCGCCGGGGGCGTGATGCACGAGGGACCGGTCAGCACCCGCCTGGGCCTCGAGGGCATCCCCGCCGTGGCCGAAGAGGTCTTCGCCGCCCGCGAGATCATCCTCTCCGCCGCCCTGGACTACCCGATCCACCTCTCCCCCGTCTCCTGCGCCGACACCGTCGAGCTGCTGCGCTACGCCCGCTCCCGCGGCGTCGCCGTCACCGCCGAGGTCACTCCGCACAACCTGCTGCTCACCGACGAGGCCTGCGCTGACTACGACACCAACGCCAAGGTCTCCCCGCCGCTGCGCTCCACCGCCGACCGCGAGGCCCTCGTCGCCGCCCTGGCCGACGGCACCCTCGAGGTCGTCGCCAGCGACCACTCGCCCTGCACCACCGCCGAGAAGCTGGCCGAGTTCGACCGCGCCGCCTGCGGCATCTCCGGCCTCGAGACCGCCTTCCCCCTGCTTTTCACCGAGCTGGTCCTCCCGGGCCGCGTACCTGCCGGGCGGCTGGTCGACGCCATGAGCCGAGCCCCGGCCCGCGTCCTCGGTCTGGCCCTTGGAGCCCTCACCGAGGGTTACCCCGCCGACGTCACCATCATCGATCCCGAAACACCGCGCACCGTCGACCCGCGAGACTTCGACAGCAAGGGACGCAACACACCCTTCGCCGGACGCACCCTGCGCGGCTGGCCCTGCGACGTCCTGGTCGGCGGCCGCTTCGTCCTGCGCGGGGGCGAGCTCAACGACTAGGCTTCCTCCAACAGGAACCTTCTTCAACCAACGACCGCCGCGCCGCCGAGACCTTGGCGGCGCTTCGTGATACCCGTACTCCCCACCTATGACCGGGGGGGGGGGGGGGGGGGGGGGGGGGGG
>WJMB01000048.1 GCA_014728185.1 Candidatus Coatesiibacteriota bacterium | reverse complement strand
GATTTCTCCCTCGACTACCTGCGTCGCCTGCTGGAGGCCGCCGCCGAGCTGCCCCGGGACCTCGAACAGCCGGCCTGGGACGAGCCCCCGACGGCCTGGAAAGAAGCCCTGCCTCCCGAGGCCCTCCTCGACAAGACCCCGCCGGAGTGGGTCCGCAGGATGCACGAGCTCAACCTGCTGCGCCTCTACCTGGGCGTCGGCTTCCCCGGTTGAAAGGTATCCCCATGCGCCTGGACAAGTTTCTCAAGGTCTCCCGGATCATCAAGCGCCGACCCGTGGCCAAGCAGGCCTGCGACGCCGGCCGCGTCAAGGTCAACGACGCCGTCGCCGGCGCCGGCAAGCAGATCAAGACCGGCGATATCCTCGAAGTCCGCCTGCGTGGCGGCAAGCTGGTCGTCCGCGTCGAGCGTCTGGCCAAGACCGTGCGCAAGGAAGAGGCCCAGAGCCTCTACACCGTACTCGAGACCACGGGCGCCGCTGAAGATCTCTTCGACTTCTAACCACCGGGACCCCTAAATGAACCAGACCTGTTACCGCCCCAGCCCGAAGGCGACTCAGCGGCAGCCGCGCCGCCTCGGTTTGACGGCCCTTATCCCGGCACTGCTGGCCGCCGGGTGCGCCGTGGACCCCGTCGACACACTGGACGCCGTGCCCGACGACGGCCAGGTGGTCCTCGTCGCCCCGAGCATCCAGAACCTCTGGGACGGTCTGGACCAGTTACTGGGCGAGCTACACGCCGTGGACCCCGCCCTGACCGAGGAGCTGCTGCTCTACCTGGATGATCTGCTGGCCCTGCTGCCCGAGCCGGAACGGGCCAGGGAGATCGAGAGCCTGCAGGAGGTCCACGACATCGGTATCGATGTCACCCGGACCGCCATCCTCTCCCTGAGTTACTCGATGGGTCTGGACGGCCTGCACGCATCTTATCTCCTCGGTGTGCCCATCCACGATCCGCTGCGCCTGCGCGGCTTCATCCGCGAGATCCTCGGGCCGGACTTCCGCTGGGGCGAGGAGGTCGAGATCCATCTCGAGCACAGCCTCAAGCAGACCCAGAGCGGTTTGTTCATGCACTACTCCGACGGCCTGCTGCTGATCAGCGACCGTCTGGAGACACTGCGAAGCGGCATAGCAGCAAAGGTTAACGCCGAGGAGCGCTTCTTCACCGACGAGGACCAACTGGAACTCGGCGAGCGTCTGGCCGACTGCCAGCTCTGCCTACACGTCGCCCCGGGACGCTTCGCCGCCCTGGGCCGCCCCGTGATCTCCGGCCTGGGGCTGCCCGCTCTGCTGGCCGACTACCTCGAACGAACCCGGGGTCTGGCCCTGGGGCTGCGCATCCGGCCCGAGGGGCTGAGCCTGCGCGGCGGCGCGCTGCTCGACGGCAGCCTCGAGGTCGCCCCGCCCTGCTCCCCGGCCAACTCCCCCGAGTCTTTGCTCTACGCCGAGCTGCCCCTGCCCGGCGGAAAGCTGGGCGCCGTGCTGGAATGGGTCGAGCTGACCTTCTTAGGCGACGGCCGAGGGGAGCCCACCGATCTGGGGCTGCGGGAGTTCGGCGAGTCCCTGGTCCGCGGCCTGCGCTTCAACCTCTACGACGCCGGTGGCTTTCCGGCGGGTTACATCGCCGTCGAGCTGGTCGACCCCGAACGCAGCCTCGAGGCCTACGAGGCCGCCGTGCGGCCGCGCATCGTTCAGCTCCTCGACCTCTACCTCTCCCGGGCTGCGCTATTGCGCAGCGAGAACGGCGGCCAGGTCGTCGATGTCTTCGCCATCGAGGCCCTGGACCGCATCAAGCAATACCCGGCCCTGGCCTTCCTCGAAGACGACCTGGTCTTCACCAGCCAACTCGCCGACCTGACCCGCATCGCCGGCCTGCTCGGCCCGGACCATCAACTCGCCCTGCCCGAAGACTTCAGCCTGATCGACGAGAAGCTGCTCGACATACCCACCGAAGACGGCTGCGATCGGCGGCCCCTGCTCTACTGCAGCGTCGACCGCCTGACGGAACTCCTCGCCGCCACGCCGTTGATCAAGGTCCATCCCCTGGTGCGCTCACTGAGCGACCATTACCAGCTCGGCGGGGCCGTCCTGCTCACCGAGGACGACTTCATCGGCTCCGAGCTCTTGCTCTGCACCCGCGGGCATCACCCCGCGGCCTCCCTGCCCGTCACAGAAGTGGACACCCCCTGGCCCTGGTGGCTCTGGCTGTCCATCGGCGGCCTGGTCTGTCTGTCCGCTCTGGTTTTGCTGATCCTATACCTGATCCGCCGGCGTCGCCGCAAGCGCTCCTGACCCCCGGCTCCCCGCGACCTTTGCCCCGATACCAGGACACCCGCCCCCCGGACCCGGCGTTGGCACGTTTCTTGCGGAATCGCCGGCGCTTTCGGCCGCCCCCCGCCGCGCCCTGCGCAAGAAACGTGCCAACGCCTCCGCGCCGGTGCCAAATGACGCCTCGCCGGCTCCGGGGCGGGCAAAGGTCGCGGGGAGCAGAGCTGTCCAGCGAACACACCGGGTCGTGTTATGATCGCTCTCGGATCAATTGCTTGTTGAGTGACTATCTTGGTGATTATCACTCGTATTGGGATAGGTTTTTCTCTGTTAGTTTGACAGAAAAGGCGTTTTTAGCTCAAAGTGCTGCCGTTATCTATCTGCCGATTTGTGGTAACTAATCTCGACTTGCATTTAGTGTGCTGGAAGCCGTAGGCTGTTGCTTCCGGAAAATGGTCGTGTAAGCTATGAATCAATGATATGCTGACAGTCGTCTATTGCTTTCTTCAGCACTTGTGTCGGCTAACCTAATTCAAGAGTTGACGCCCTGCGTTGGGCATTTATTTCGGCCCTCTCTTCGATGCGGCTCTCCATTGTTTCAAATGGTGTTCCAGTTTCCTGTGATGATCCCTATCTTTACGTGCTCAAGGATCATCACAACAACTTGGGCCGACATTGTTAACGTCGAGAGCCTCCTGGCTTCCGGCAACATACTTATTTGAATCGAACCCCGATGTAACAAATCCATCTTTTGAAAAAGACAACCGAATAGCGATATATGACTGTCCATCTGCGCGTGATAACCCCTCGGCTGATTGAAACATCAAAGTATTTCTCAAAGTATTCACTGTAACCCGGGCAAATCAATATTGCCTTTATCGCTTATTTTCTCCCCTTACTGTTGCCCGCACCCGCTTTGTGGTATACTTTATTAATACCTTGGCGACCCGGATGTAAACGACTCCGCGCTTCCGGGCGGTTCAACGTGGTTCTCTCGGTGAGTTCACAAAGCGTGGACGGAAGGTTTGGTCGAATGGGAAGGGCGGTGCGTATGTCCAACCGGCGGAAGACCGACCCCCAGCGCGTGATGCCGCTCGTCGTCGCGGTGGCGCTGCTCTGTCTCGCCGCGCCTTCGGCGGCCCTGACCAGCGTCAGCTCCGTCGAGCACTCGATCGACGCCGAGGGCGCCGAGGTGGTCACCATCACCGGCACCGGCCCCCTGGCCTACGATGTGTTCGCCCTCGAGGACCCCACCCGGGTGATCGTCGATATCAAGGACGCCGTTCATGACTGCCCGCCCCTGGTCGATGTCAAGTCCGGCAACAACGTCGAGCAGGTGCGTTCCAGCCAGTACCGGGAGATCCCCAGCCGCATCGTCCGCGTGGTGCTCGATCTGGACCGCTACGAGCCTTACTATATCACCAAGGAGGGCCAGACGATCCAGGTGCGCTTCCCCGCGCCGCCGGGCGGACGCGACTACACCACCCCGGCCACCGAGCCCACGGGCATCCGCAAGGTCACCGTCAACGAGCAACTCGGCAAGACACGTATCGAGATCGTCGGCGACGCCCCCCTCGAGTTCGACTTCTCCAAGACCATCTCGCCGCGCACCTTCGTCCTGGATATCATCGGCGCCGTCAACGAACTCGATCAGCCCACCCTCTACGTCGACTCCGGCGGCGTGGCCAAGGTTTCGGTCACCCAGCACTCGACCAACCCCAAGGTCGTCCGTATCGTCGCCACGGTATCCGGCGACTATCCCTACCTGATCACCCGCCGGGGCAGTGTGCTCTACCTGGACGTGATCACCGAGGACGCCGATCCCTTCGCCGGTTACGGCTCGGGCTACTCCTCCTACACCTACGACGTCGAGAGCGCCGAGACCTACGTGACCGCCGAGGTAGCCGAGAGCGCCGTGGGCTCCGAGAGCTACCACACCACCGCCGTCTACGAGGGCTCTAGCGGCGCCGACGAGCCGGTCTACAGCGGCAAGCGCATCTCGATGGACTTGAAGGACGCCGACATCGGCAACGTCCTGCGTATGCTGGCCTTCGAGACCGGGATGAACATCGTCGCCGGACCCAACGTCACCGGCAAGGTCACCGTCGCCCTGCGCGACGTGCCCTGGGATGAGGCCCTGCGTGTGATCCTGGCCGCCCACGGCCTCTCCTACCGCGTCGAGGGCTCGATCATCCGCGTCAACACTCCGGAGGAGCTGGTCAAGATGGCCGAGGCCGAGGAGGCCTCGCCCCTGGGCACCGAGATCATCACCCTGCGCTACGCCACCGCCGCCAGCCTCAAGCCCAGCTTCGAGTCCATGCTCTCCGACCGCGGCCAGATCCAGATCGAGCCGCGGACCAACTCGATCATCATCACCGACACCCTCGAGCGCCGCGACCGCGTGCGCCGTCTCGTCGAGCAGCTCGACGCCCGCACCGCCCAGGTGATGATCGAGACCAAGATCTTCGACGTCAAGACCGGCACCCTGATGGAGCTGGGCATCGACTGGGAGTTCGGACTCAACGGCAACCAGGTGCTCATCGACCCGCCGGACAACACGGGCACCCTGACCGCCTCCGGCCAGTTGGCCATCGACGCCGCCACCCTGGCCGCCACCCTCCAGGCCAACGCCACCGACACCGACACCCGCATCCTCTCCGCCCCGCGGATCACCACCCTGGACAACCAGGAAGCCCGCATCCTCGTCGGCAGCCGCGTCCCCGTCAACCTCCTCGACGAGAACGGCAACACCTACACCGAGCTCTACGACGTCGGCATCAAGCTCGCCGTCACACCCCACGTCAACTCCGTCAACGAGATCACCCTGGACATCCAGCCCGAGATCAGCGAGATGTCGGCCAACCCGGCGCCGGGCCTCGAGTTCCAGGTGGACACCACCGAGGCCTCGACCTCGATCCTGTTGCGCAACGGCGAGACCGGGGTCATCGGCGGCCTGCTGCGACGCAAGAACGAGACCGTCGAGCAGGGGGTGCCGTTGCTGTCCAGCATCCCCGTCATCGGGCTGCTGTTCAAGAGCACCTCGGACTCCGAGGAGACCCGGGAGCTGCTGATCTTCGTCACGCCGCATCTGGTGAGGGCGGAGTAGGGAGGGCGGCAGATCTGCCTTGGACCCTGTAGGGGCCGACCTTCAGGTCGGCCCTTTTGCTCATGGGATCGTGTTCGATTTCTCCTTGGGGCAGGGTCGCGGACCGCTCGAACGGGCGGGAGTGCCCATCCTCAATAGGGCGTTGGGCTGATCGGAGTTCATCGGCGATACGCGGTCGGGACAAACGTCCCGACCCTGCGTTTATCCGTCCGCGAGTAGCCGATGGCGAGACCCGCCTCAACCCCAACGCAGATCACCTCCCCCTACGGTCTGGTCTCCACCCTCCCTTTGTGGTATCTTCAATCGCCGTTTTTCATTTTGAACCACCGACCCGCCGAAACGGGTCCGGTGCCTACGGGGAGGTCTGATGAACGGGTCGAGATCGGCGCTGTGTGCGCTGTTGCTGGTCTTGTTAGCTGTGCCGGGTTTGGCCGAGGAGACGGTGCCCTGCCCGGAGTGCGGGGCGGAGAACCCGGCCGGGGCCAATTTCTGCTCCGAGTGCGGCGCCGGGCTGCCTTCAATAACAGAGGAAAGCACAGCGAGCAATACCAGAGAATACTCCTGGTCGACGGCGCTGATGGGCAATCTGCTCCCCGGTCTGGGTTACTTCCTGATCGACGAGCCCTGGTGGGGCGTGGCCGAGCTGGGGCTGATAGGTGTCGGCACGGCCCTGGTC
>WJMB01000047.1 GCA_014728185.1 Candidatus Coatesiibacteriota bacterium | reverse complement strand
CCTGACCACGCCGGACGGCGAGCAGAGCGGGGATGTCGAGATTCCCTACGACCTGTCCGACCGCGAGGGCGATTCCATCAGCCTGGTCTGCGAGTACAGTCGTGATGGTGGAGCCACCTGGCTACCCGCCACGGTCAGCGGAGCCACCGAGGGCGTAAGCCCCGGTCCGGGCAGCCTGACCTGGAACTCGACGGCGGACATCGACCAGCTCGACGCGGAGTTCCTCTTCCGGATAACGCCCCTGGACAACGACACCGGCGAACCAGCCGTAACCGGTTCGTTCCAGGTCGACAACAGCGATGCGCCCGGCATCGACATCACGCCGATCAACGAGGAGCAGAGCGCCGAGGTGCCCGTCAATTACACCCTCAGCGACCGTGAAGGCGATCCGGTGAGCCTGCTCGTCGAGTACTCGACCGACGGCGCGAGCTGGAGTCCGGCCAGCGTCACCGGCCAGCTCGAGGGCCTGACCCCAGGACCGGGCAGCCTGCGCTGGAACTCCGCCGACGACCTGGATCAGAGAGACCTCGACGGCGTCTACCTGCGAATAACCCCCAGCGACAACGACGCCGGTGAGCCCGGCGTGACCGGCCCCTTCCCCCTGGACAATTCGGCGCCGCCGAGTATCGATCTGGAAACCCCCGCCGGTGAGCAGTCGGGAACCGTCGATATCGGCTATAATCTAGATGATCGGGAGGGCGACGCCGTCAGCCTGACGGTCGAGTACAGCCTGGACGGCGGCTCCACCTGGACTCCGGCGACCATCAGCGGCTCGACCACGGGTCTGACCCCGGGCACCGGTGTGCTGAGCTGGCAAAGCGAGAATGACGCGCCGGGCGTCGACGTGAACGCCGCGATGCTCCGCGCCGTGCCCAGTGACAACGACGAGGGAACACCGGGCCAGACGGGCATCTTCATGCTCGACAACAACCAGCCGCCCACCGCCGAAGTCAGCCTGCCTCCGGGGACCCTGAGCGGTATCGTGACGGTCACCGTCACCCCGCGCGACCCCGAGGGCGACCCCGTCGACTGCACCCTGGAGTACGACGCCGGAACGGGTTGGACCCCGGCCAGCTACACCGGCAATCTCAGCGGCCTGACCGGCCCGGTCACTGTGGACTGGGACACCGTGATGGACCTGGGAGAGACCGCGGCCTCGGGCAGTCTGCGAGTGGTACCGGCCGACAACGACGCCGGCGAGCCCGGTCAGACGAGCTTCAGCACCGACAACACCCCGGCTCCGCCGCCCGAACCCGAACCGGAACCCGAAACGTCGCCGCCGGACTCCGGCGGCGGGACAACCCCGGACACCGCCCCGGGCACACCCTGACAAAACGTATCGAGCCGTGAATAGACTCCGCCTCAGCCTGGTGATCCTGATCCTCGCGGCCGTCGCCGTCGGCGCACTGCCCCGGGTGGTCTGTCTGCCCCTCAACAACGAGGGCGACAGCCTGGACTCCTGGTACACCCTGGGGCTCAGCGAAGCGCTGGCCTACCGGCTCAACGAATCACGCTCCGCCGTCGGCCTGGGCTTCCGCTCCCTGCGCGAGGCCCTGGCCCGCACCTCGATGGGTCGTCAGGAGTCCTACTCCGACGACGATTACCGCCGCTTGCTCGAGCAACTGCGGCCCGACTACTACCTGATCGGCTCCTACCTCATCGACTGGCCCGAGAACATCGAAGAGGATCCGCGCTTCGAGGTCGAGGTGACCCTGTTCCGTTATCCCGGCGAGGAGGAGCTATTCAGCATCCGCTTCACCGGGATCGACATCTTCGCCATCGAGGTCGAGATCTATAAAGAGGTCCGGCTGGCCCTGGGCGTTCCAGCCACGGAGCTCGAGCTCGACCTGGCCCGCGAGGTCGTCACCTACAACCACAACGCCTACCGCTGGTACTGCCGGGCCCTGGGGACGACCAACTCGACCACCCAGGAGCTGGCCCACCTCGATCAGGCCTGCGAGCTCGGTCCCGACTTCTGGGTCGCCCACCGCGAGCGCGCCCGGGCGCAACTGGACAGCGGCTACACCGGCCAGGCCCTCGAGGACATCCTCGAGGTCTTCCGTCGTCAACCCGACGATCCCTGGACCCTGCTCTACTATGCCCAGATCCTCGATGAGCTCGACGACGACGAGAAGGCCATGACCCTCTACCGGCGGGCCGCCCTGGCCGATGCCCGCTACTGGCGCATCCACCTCGAGCTGGGGCGCCACTTCGCCGAGGTCGATTTCATCGACTTCGCCGAGCGCTCCTACGAGAAGCTGCTCAGCCTCGACGACGGCTTCTACGAGGCCTGGCGCGGTCTGGGCAAGATCGATCTCTCCCGGGGTGATTACGAGCGCGCCCTGGACCGCCTCGAGCGCGCCGCCGGGATGGCCCCCTGGGACCCCGAGTTCCACAGCCTCATCGGTCAGGCCTACGTCTCCAACGGCCGCCTCGATGAGGGCATCGCCGAGCTGACCACCGCCGTCGAGCAGGACCCCGTCAACGGACTCTACGCCTACCAACTGGGCTACGCCTACTACCGCAAGGGCGACGACGTCGCCGCCGACGAGTGGTGGCGCAAGGCCAGCCTGCTGGGCTACCGCCCCGGCGAGAGCGGACCACGCGAGCAGGGCGGCGACTGACCCAACCACGACACCACCGGGAGGCCCCCATCCTCGAGAGTATGACCGGCCAGGCCGTCGGGCGTTACCAGGACGGCGATAACGTCCTGACCCTGGAGGCCAAGAGCGTCAATGGCAAGCGCTTCAAGCTCAGCCTGCGCCTGCCCCAGGAGCTGGCGGACCACGAAAGCCGCCTGAGCGCCCTCTGCCGCGAGAAGATCAACCGCGGCAGTCTGCGACTCGAGGTCCTCGAGCTCAACGGCTTCCAGAGCGATCAGGCCGCTCCCGGCTTCGACGCCGAGCGCGCCCGGGCCTACCTGGAGCTTCTCGACGAGCTGCCCCCCGGCGTGGCCCGCAGCATCGACGCCTACGAACTGCTGCGCCTGCCCGGCGTGCTGCGTGACGAAGCCCCCCGCCCCGATCGGGCCGCCCTCGAAGAGGCCCTCCACGAGGCCGCCGCCCAGGCCCTCGACGGCCTCGTCGAGAATCGTCGCGCCGAAGGCCGCCGCCTCGGCGAAGCCCTCCGCGCCGTCCTGGCCGAGTTCCGCGACCTCTACACCCGACTTCGCGAAGCCGCCGCCGAAATGCCCGGCCACATCCAGGCCCGCCTGCGCGAGCGCCTGGCCGAGCTGACCGCCGACAGCGAAGTCCCTCTCGACGAGGGCCGCCTCGAGCAGGAGATCGCCCACCTGGCCCAGCGCGCCGACGTCACCGAGGAACTCGACCGCCTCGAGTGCCACCTCCAGGCCTTCGATGATGCCCTGGACGCCGGCGGTGAGGTCGGCCGACGCCTCGACTTCCTCTGCCAGGAGATCAATCGCGAGCTCAACACCACCGGCAGCAAGGCCGTCGGCACCGCCGTCAGCCCGCTGGTCATCGAGCTCAAGCTCCTCCAGGACCGCCTGCGCGAGCAAGCCGCCAACCTCGCCTAGGGAGCCGGTGGGAGATGATAACCACGCTCCGTGGGTCTTGCACTGCCGGATCGTCACAGGCAACCAGCGGCTGAGGTGGGTAACCCAACAGGCCGCAGGTTTCTCTCAGGTGGGAAAGAGTCTAACCAGCCCTTTGGAAACCAACCGGCGCCTGTACAGGCTGGATGAGATGCGGTTGCGAGGATTACCTCCATGGCGTGTTATAAGGCTGTCGGAGACATCCCGATTGACCCGAACGCATACTTAATATGAACACAGGGGACCGCCAAGATCACGTACCACGGCTATGCCCTGACGATAATGCTCGCGAAGCCTCGAGATTGCACTGATACCTGGCACTCAAGGCGTTCTCGGACAGCGGGGTTCAGACTTTGTCAACTTCGGTAGCCCTCGACGGCAGCGGAGGACCCGGCAGTTCCGTCCCGACAATCATAGGTATATTCGCCGCAGCACCGGACCTGACTTGGTAACCAGTATCAATCGAACAGCGAGCCCCTAGATACCAGCCTGCCAGACCAACCCGTGGAGCATGATGGACCCCCGTCGCGAGCGCGGCATCCCCTTCGTGATCTCCTCCCCCTCCGGGGGCGGCAAGACCACCATCTACCGCGCCTTGCAGCTTAGCCATCCCGAGATGTACT
>WJMB01000326.1 GCA_014728185.1 Candidatus Coatesiibacteriota bacterium | reverse complement strand
CTCGAGGACGCCGAGGTCTGGCTGCGCGACCTGCAGAAAACCGAGCGCGAGCGCTCGGGGATCGACAGCCTCAAGGTCGGCTACAACAAGGTCTTCGGCTACTACATCGAGGTGCCGCGCTCCAAGGCCGAGCTGGTGCCCAAGGACTACCAGCGCAAGCAGACCCTGGTGGCCGCCGAACGCTACATCACCCCGCGCCTCAAGGAGCAGGAGGCCGTCATCACCCGGGGGCGCGAGGAGCTGGCCGCACTCGAGGGGCGCATCTACGAGCGCCTGGTCGACGAGACGGCCCGCGACGGCGAGGCCCTGGCCGCTCTGGCCCGGGCCCTGGCCCGTTTGGACGTGCTGAACTCCCTGGCCCTGACCGCCCTGCGCTGGGGCTGGAGCCGACCCGAACTGGACGAGGGCCGCTCCCTAGAGCTCGACGAGGGTCGCCATCCCCTGGTCGAGCGCTACCTCGAGCGCCCCTTCGTGCCCAACGACTGCCGGCTGGACTCCGAGGAGCGCCAGATCATGCTCCTGACCGGACCCAACATGGCCGGCAAGTCAACCTACATCCGCCAGCTCGGCATGGCCGTGGTGCTGGCCCAGATGGGCTCCTTCGTCCCGGCCCGGCGGATGCGAGTGGGTCTCGTCGACGCCGTCTACACCCGCGTCGGCGCCGCCGACGACATCGCCCGGGGGCTCTCGACCTTCATGGTCGAGATGACCGAGACCGCCCGGATCCTCAACTGCGCCGGGCCGCGCGGCCTGCTGCTCCTCGACGAGGTCGGCCGGGGCACCGGCACTTCCGACGGCGTGGCCATCGCCTGGGCCGTGGCCGAGCACATCCACAACGCCGCGTCCCTGGGCTCGCGCACCGTCTTCGCCACCCACTACCACGAGCTGACCCGGCTGGTCGAGGAGCTGCCCCGGGCCTTCAATATGCAACTGGCCGTCAGCGAGTCCGGCGGCGAGGTGCGCTTCCTGCACCGCGTCGAGCCGGGCTGCGCCAAGGCCAGCTACGGCGTCCACGTCGCCCGCCTGGCCGGACTGCCCCGAGGGGTCATCCGCCGCGCACGGGCCCTGCTACGCCAGCTCGAGGACGACCGCCTCGGCGTCCCCACCGCTCAACTGACCCTGGCGCCCCCGGAACCCGACGACGACGAGCCCGACTACGGCTGGCTGGCCGCCGAGCTGCGCGCCGCCGAACCCGAATCCCTGACCCCCCTGGCCGCGCTTAACCTCTTGGCCCAGTGGCGGCTGCGCCTGGAGCGCGACGGCGATCAGGACTCCGGCGGATAGACCTCGATGTCCAGCAGTGTCAACTCGTCGGCGTCCAGCCAGATCTCCGCCGTCTTGGTCTGCTCGCCCTCGTCGTCCTCGGAGTAGTAGACCAGGAAGACCAGGTTCTCCACCCCTTCGACCGCGTCGGCGAAGTCCTCGGTGACCGTAAGCTGGCGCACGTCGATGTCGGTTTCCTCCAGGCCCTCGTCGAGCGCCTCGGCGTCGCCCCGGGTGATCCAGGACCCGGCGCTCGAGTACTCGGGGATGTCGCCCCAGCCCGGCGAATCGGGCAGGATGTGGCCCCGGGCCTCGCCGCCGTAGTCCACCCGCACCTGGAGACCGTCTACGCCGTCGCCGTAGAAGAAGGTGAAATGGGAGTCATCCTCCGAGACGATCTGCCCGCCGGAGGAGAGACGATCGCCGAGGATCAGACGCAGCTCGCCGTCCTCCAGCTCCGCGTCGCGCACGTCCTCGGCCAGGTCCATCGCCCAGCCCAGGCTGTGCGGCGGAGGAGGCAGGTAGTCCGACAGGTCGCAGGACGCCGTCAACACCAGCGCGGCGAACATCACTATCAGCAGGGCTTTCTTGCGCACGGTTCCGCCTTTCATGTTGGCGACCGCTCCGCCGCGGTCGGGGTCCTCACGACCTTTGCCGCCCCGGTCGCCTCGCCGATAAACCCGGCTGTCCAACCCCACGGGGAGGCGTCGGCACGTTTCTTGCGGAGTTTCGCTAACTTTTGTACTATCAGTGAGTTGCTCTGCTGCAAGAAACGTGCCGACGCCGGCGGATCGGCGGTTTCCTCGAAAAGGACGGCGGCAAAGGTCTCCCGCTCCTGAGCGGGATCGCGGAGTTGTGTCGGTCAAGTGGTCAGTCAGTGGAGCATTGCTTAAGCATAGTCCAACGAGCGTTGGTTTGCCAACCGCGGTAAGGATTTAGGAGAAACGATGGATCTAGAACCCCTGGAGGACGTCCTCGAGCGCGCCCGACGGGAGCCCGTCAGCTATCAGGGCTTCCTGATGGTGCGGCGGCGCGGCACCCGGCTGACCAAGCGCGGCGATCCCTTCCTGACCCTGACCCTGGCCGACGCGAGCGCAAGCGTGGACAGCGTGCTGTTCAGCGACCACTCGGCCTACGGCGTCATCTCCGACCCCGAGGTGGTCTATGTGGCGGTGCGCGGGGCGATCGAGAACCATGCCGTCTACGGTCTGCGCCTGGTCATCGAGCAGATCCGCCCCGTGATCGAGGATGACCGCGAGCGGGGCTTCGACGAGGCGCTGATGGTCCCCGCAACGCCCTACGACATCGACGCGCTGTGGTCCGAGGCCCTCGAATTGATCGACGGCCTGGCCGACGAGGCGCTGCGTGAGACCGTCCGCGGTATCTTTCTTGAACACGAAGAGACCCTGCGCAAGGCCCCGGCGGCGCGCAACATCCATCAGGCCTACCGGGGCGGGCTGCTGGAGCACTCGGTGATGGTCGCCCGCGACGCCGAGTACTACGCCCGCAAGTATCCGGAGCTGGACGCCGATCTGCTGCTGGCCGGGGCGTTGACCCACGACCTGGGCAAGCTGGTCGAGCTGACCGACGAGCCGCCCTACGACTACACCGACGACGGCCGCCTGCTGGGCCACCTCTACCAGGGGGCGCGTATGATCGAGCGCGCCGCCGCCGAGGCTGATCTCGAGCCCGAACGGACCAGGATGCTGGTTCACCTGATCCTCTCCCATCACGGCGAGCGGGAGTACGGCGCCGTCACCACGCCCAAGACCCGGGAGGCCGTGGTGCTGCATTACCTGGACAACATCGACGCCAAGCTGTCCATCTTCCGGCGTTACGTGGCCGAGGCCGGTCCGGGGTCCTGGACGGCGCCGGCCTGGGAGCTGGGCAAGACGCCGCTGTGGAAGGGCGAGGAGGACTGAGTAGTTCAGCCGTTTATATTACGCTGTTATTGGATGCGCTTGTTCTTGATTTTCAATAACTTGAAGAGCCATCGTATACCCTATTCGGACCGATCTGGGATTGTATTATGCTGATACTACACGTATAGCAGCTCTTGCGCCCGTCAATTGTCAGCAGTCAGAAAGTCGCGTCTGCAAGGGGCCTGATCGGTGGATAACCTGCCCTGCAGTGTTGCCGGTAAAAACGACTATTCGATTGCTGCTCGGCTCGTAAATGCTTCATTTTCAAGCAATAAGGCTGAGCAAGATATTATCCGGATCTATTTCGGACGCACCCGATCAGCGATCGCCCGTTCGGTGTCCCCTTCAACATAAGCCTTGATTTGATCCGAAACAGGTCCATGATGCCAAGGTAATATTTCGTGTGATGATCCCCTATCAGATTGGACGTGTTTCGAGCTGCCTCGCAATGGTTCATCAGCATGCGCGATGTTAAAAGGAGAACAGACCGTCCGGTCTGTTCTCCTTGCTTATACGAGACTTATACGATTGCTGATGCGAATCAAGTCGGCTCTACTCGACGGTGCCCGGCGGCGGGCCGGTCTCCACGCGCAGCACCCGGCGGCCCCAGCCCGGGGCGCTGATGACCAGCTCCTCGGAGCTGATCGAGACAACCTGCCCCCCGGCGATGGAATCGCCGACCTTGAGCGAGTAGCCCACGCCGGCGGCGTCCTCGACCAGGGCGGTGGGCTTGCCGTCGACGCTGAGCATACCCCGGTAGTGCAGGTTGGCCAGATTGGCCTGGGATGCGGTGGGCATCTCGCCGGGCTGGGGTCCCGGCGGCAGGAAGGGATCGCGGCGGCCCAGGTCGCGGTAGCTCAGCGCTTCGTCCTCGAGTTCGTCGGCCTCGTCCGCGGGGGCGGGAAAGTCTCCGGGCTCGGGACGGGCCAGGCTGCTGGAGTAGACGGCCAGCAGCAATGTGCCCTCGAGGGTCCGTCCGGGAATCGCCCCGGCCAGGCCGGTCATCGTCAGCTCGCGGATCTCGACCTGGGGCAGGAAGCGCGAGAGGTTGACCACGAAGCGGGCGAACTCGTGGTAGCCGCTGATGAAGGAGACCTCGCGCTCGGAGATGGTGACCTCGTTCTCCGTGGTGGTGCCCTTGCGCTGGAAGGACTCCATGTTGCCTTCGATGCCGGCGGCCGAGGCCGCCCGGCCCAGGGCGCGGACCAGCTCGTCCTCGGCCAGCGGCGGCGGCAGACGGCCGCGCAGGCTCTCGATGACCCGCTCGTACTCGGCGATCTCGCCGCGGAGCTGCTCGGCCCGCTGACCCTTGGCCAGCAGGTCCTGGAGCTCTGTGCGCTTGGTGGCCGTGGCCAGCTCGATTTCATCGGCCTGGCTGTACTGGTTGAGCACGCCGTAGTGCAGCACCAGGTAGCCGATCAGGATGGTCAGCAGGTAGACCAGCACGGCCTTCTGGGTCACCGGGTCTTTGAACTTGCGTTTGGCCATCTAGGCTCGATTGTCAGGCTTCCTGCCTGCCGTGTTTCGGGCAGACAGGAGGAGAGTCACACTCACTTCCGCAGATTTCACAGTGGAGGCGACAGGGGGAATGTTTGACATAACGCCGCCCGCAGCCTCCGGGACAGCGACCGTTATCCAGAGGTGTGCCGCACTTGCGGCAGTATTTACCGCGATAGGCCATTGTTTTGCTCTTGATATCAGTCGACAGCGACTGCCTTGCTGGAATCCTTGCTCTTTGCGCTTCGGAACGGATCGCGGGGTGTGGTGTTCCGATGGCAAGCGGGCGACGGTTCGGCTGTTATCGGCCAATCAGCCGCTCGGTGCGGACGGCGGCGCTCCGGACTTGAAGCTCAACCTTCGGTTACGCCTATCGACCCGCGCTCAACTAGTGATACTGATATTGAAGACAAATGGTGAAGACTGGCGAGGTCGCCCTTCATTTCTCAGTTGCTCTTCAGGAGCCAGCTCTTCGACCGACCGCTCTCAGACGGTTGATCGACTGAGTGTCCAGCGCCTCACCGAGCGGATGCCGACGCCTGCGAGTGCTTCCATCCCCGGCTCCACCAAGCTCGGCCCCTTAGTCCAGTTTGGCGCTGAAGTCGAACTGCAGCACCCGGGAGCCCTCGACGTCGATGCTCTGGGCGCCGCCCTGGCGCACGGCGGAGAGGGCGGGATCGTCGATGAGCCCCTCGAGGATGTCGGCCAGGGCGAAGTGGTTGTAGGTGTTGCCCTTGAGCTGGACGGAGCTCTCGCGCTCGCGCAGCTCGGAGAGCCAGATGTCGCGCTGCGGGACGGCCTCGTTGACGACCTGGAGCAGGTCCAGGTAGCGTTCGGCGGAGCCGCCGGGCGAAGACATCATCTTCAGGGCCTCGATGCGGCGGCCGAGGGCGTCGTGCTGGGCGATGAGGGCTTCGAGTTCGGCGGAGTTGGAGCGGGCCTCGGTCAGGGCGGCCTCGAGGCCGTCACGCTCCGTCCGGGCCTTGTCGACGGCGTCGGCGGCGATGAAGCTCCAGACGACCAGACCGGCCAGGACCAGGCCGCCGATGATCAGGGCCAGGTGGAAGTTGTTGAAGCGCTTGCTGGTGGGGAAGTAGACCTCGTCGGCGCGCGCGTAGTCGTCGAAGCCCACGCCCATGCTGGGTCCGGCGTCGGGCTCCGGCGCGGGGAAGGGCTCGGCCGGGGCCTCTTCGGGGCCGCCGGCGGGCTTGACCCGACGGTCGCGCAGCAGGTTGATGCGGATCAAGGTCCACCTCGCCGGGAGGGGGTCAGGGCAGTTCGTCGTCGGCGCCGCGGATGGCCAGGCCGACGCCGACGGCCAGTTGGGGCGCCAGGGTCGCCAGGTCGTCGCGGTTCATCCCCGAGTCGTCGAGGTCCAGTTCGGCCAGGGGGTCCAGATGCTCGACGGGGACGGCCAGAGTCTTTTCGAGGGCCATGGTGATCTGGGGCAGCCCGCTGGAGCCGCCGGAGAGGAAGACCCGGGATAGTTCGAGCTCCGGGTTGGTATCGAAGAAGTGTCCCAGGGTGCGGCTGATCTCGCCGACGAGGTCCTCGGCGACGCTGTCGAGCACGTCGTTGAGGGCCAGGGGATCGACCTCGGGCAGCTCGCCGCGCTTGGCGCGCTCGGCGTCGGCCACGGAGAGGGAGAGCTCCCGGGCGGCGGCCTCGGTGAAGTTGTTGCCGGCGATGGAGACGTCCCGGGTGAAGTGCGGCGAGCCCTCGCAGAGGACGTTGATGTTGGTCAGCGCGGCGCCGATGTTGAGAAGCACGGCGGTGCGCGGGGCTTCGGCGGGACGGTTGAGCTCGTAGCAATTGCCCAGGGCGAAGGAGTCCACGTCGATGATCAGCGGCTCGAGACCGGCCAGGCGCAAAATCATCCGGTGGTTTTCGAGACGCTCCCGCTTGGCGGCCACCAGCAGGACCCGGGTCTGCCCCGCGCCGCGCTCGATGACGTGGTAGTCGAGGTTGACGTCGTTCAGGCTGGGCAGGTACTGCTCGGCCTCCCAGGAGACGTTCTGGGCCAGCTCGTCGGGGTCGTCGGTGGGGATGCGGATGGGCTTGACGATGACCGCCCGGCCGGAGATGCCGGAGATGACCCGGTTCTCCTGAAGCTCGAGGCGGCGGAAGAGGGCCTCGATGGATTCGGCCACGGCACCGGAGTCCATCACGTCGCCGTCGACGATGGCCCCCTCGGGCAGGGAGGCCAGGGCCACGTCTTTGAGCGCCCAGCGGCCGTCGCGGCGGCTCAGCGCCACCAGCTTGACGAAGCTGGAGCCGATGTCCAGGCCCAGGGAGAGACGGCTGTACTCCTCGCCCATCTGGCGACCGCCGGAAAGGTTGGTTAGCTGGAGGGTGGATTAATCAATTAGAGCTTACCACAGTGGTGAGTGACGGGCAAGCGGGAGGTTACGCAATCTGATGTCGGTGGTCGACTGTCAGGTGCTCAGCGGAACGACCGGTCCCCCAGGCCCCAACGGCCGCCGCTCAAGCGAAAAAGCAGGTAGTCGAAACTGTTGCCGAAGAGGTTGCCCAGGCGGATCATCCGCAGGGTGAGCTCGACGGCGTCGGCGGTCGCTCGGGGATAGGCGGCCCGGAAGCGGCGGCGCATCCCGGGGTCGGGACAACCGTCGGCAGCGGTCCAGTGCTGAGCGTAGACCAGGGCGGGCAGCTCCCGTTCCGGACAGTCGCCGATCATTCCCCGACAGAGCGCCTCGACCTCGTCGTTGTCCACCCCGATCCGCAGAGCGTGGCGGGCGTGGTGGTAGGTGCAGTGGCGGCAGCCGTTGACCCGGCTGGCGGTCAGCATCAGGCGCAGGCGGAAATCTGTGGAGATGCTGCGCCCGGCCAGCACGTCGCCCACCCGGGCGCCGCGCTTGAACAGACGGCCGAAATCAAACAGAAACTCGCCCCAGAAGCGGTAGCGGCGCTTATGAAAGCTTCGTCGGTGTTCGCGCGGCGGTGCCATCGGTGTCGTCTCCGCTCGGTATTGATTCCAGCCGTCCACCCACGCTATCCAACGCCGGGACGGCCCCGGCCCCGGACCTCGGCCTTTCCACCGGTTCGGTTCATCGGCGCGTCGGCTTTGGCACGTTTCTTGCGGAGTGCCGCGCGGTTTTCTTCGGCGGGCGGCCCCGCCCTGCTGCAAGAAACGTGCCAAAGCCGGGTCGGGCCGGAGGGGGTTGTGTTGTGAGGGGGCCGGGGCCGTCCCGGCGGGTTGTTCAGCCCATGAAGCGCTTGGTCCAGCGCAGCTTTTTCGCGTCGTAGGGCGGGTAGCGCAGCTTGATATCTATCCGGCTGCTCTTGGTGAGCACGGTCTTGTAGTGGGTGAAGGTGTCGAAGCTCCAGCGGCCGTGGTAGGCGCCCATTCCGCTGTCCCCGACGCCGCCGAAGGGGGCGTGGGGGGTGACGATATGCATCACGCTCTCGTTGACGCAACCACCGCCGAAGGGGCAGCCTTCGATAACCCGGCGGATTCGGGAGTCGGTCTCGCCGAAGTAGTAGAGGGCCAGGGGCCGGGGGCGTTCGTTGATCCGTCCGATTGCTTCGTCCAGGGCTTCGAAGGTCAATACGGGCAGCAGGGGGCCGAAGATTTCCTCCTCCATCACCGGGTCGTCCCAGGCGACGTCGCGCAGTATCGTGGGGGCCAGGTAGCGCTTATCGCGGTCGTGATCGCCGCCGACGAAGACCCTGTCGGGGTCGATCAGTCCGATCAGCCGGTCGAAGTGGGACTCGTTGATGATCCGGGCGTAGTCCGGGCTCTGTTGGGGTTCGGTGCCGTAGAACGCTTCGATTTGGTTCTTGAGCAGCTCGAGCAGCGGCTCGACGACCTCGCGGTGGGCCAGGACGTAGTCCGGTGCGATGCAGGTCTGCCCGGCGTTGATGAACTTGCCCCAGGCCAGACGCCGGGCGGTTACCTCGAGGCGGGCGTCGCGGTCGACGACGGCCGGGCTCTTGCCGCCCAGTTCGAGGGTCACCGGGACCAGGCGCTCGGCCGCGGCGCGCATCACCAGGCGGCCCACCCGGGTTGAGCCGGTGAAGAAGATGTAGTCCAGGGGCTGATCGAGAAGCTCCTTGGCGGCGTCGGCCTCGCCGGTGACCACGGCCAGGTACTCGGGGGGGAAGGCTTCGTCGAACAGCCCGGCGATCAGCTCGGAGGTGGCCGGGGCCAGCTCCGAGGGCTTGACCACGGCGGTGTTGCCGGCGGCCAGTGCGCCGATCAGCGGCGAGATCAGCAGCTGGAAGGGGTAGTTCCAGGGGGCCAGGATCGCCGTCGTGCCGTAGGGTTCGGGATGGATCACCGTCTTAGCGGGGAAGTCGAACAGCGGCGTGCGTACCCGGCGCGGGCGGCACCACGAGGCCAGGTGGGACTTGGCGTACTTGAGCTCGTCGAGGATGATGCCCACCTCGGAGCTGTAGCCCTCGTACTCGGGCTTGCGCAGATCTTGGCGCAGGGCGGCCAGGATCGCCTCCTCCTTGTCGGCGACCAGGCGGCGCAGGCGCTCCAGCATCTCGTAGCGGAAGCGGGGGTCCCGGGTCTCGCCGCGGCGGAAGTAGTCGCGCTGGGCGGCGACGGTATCAGCGATCGCGGTCATGCTGTCGTCCTTTCCACGGGGGCTTTAGACGGGCGTGGGCTGCGGTTCATCGGGCGTCGGCAATCGACGACCCCGGAGTAAGGCAAAAAGCGCCTTGCAGTGAGGCTATTGCTTGGCCTGATTCGCCTCGAAGATTGCTCCGCCCCGGCTTAGCACAACCGGCCGACTCGGGGTCGGGGCTTTCAAGCGGCCGTTTGGAGGTCGGGCTCCGCTAGCAGGGTTGTCTGGCGGGCGACAGGCGAGGCTGGGCCGCCGCTGTTGAGCTATCAGCCTGCTCTCTACCTTGCAGCGTGATGCCGGCGTTACCGAGTTACGTGATCAACCCGGCGGCTGGTGGCAAGCAGCTCTGGGCGGGTCTGAAGACCCGGCCCTGCATCGAAAGCGCCATCCGGCCGGGCGGGGGTCACTCCGCGGCGGCCAGGGCGCCCATCGGGTCCCAGGGCGGCAGGTGGACCGGCTCGCCCTCCAGCAGCGCCCGCTGCTCTTCGCTCAGGTATTTACGTTCGACGGCGACCTCGAAGACGAACTCGTCGAACCAGTCGTCGAGCATCACCAGGTAGCCCTCGTCGCCCACTTTCTCGCCCCAGGAGTTCTCGACGCGCCACTTGCGCGGGTAGCCGTCGTCGTCCAGGTCTACGCCGGTGAGGACCATGGCATGGGTCATCAGGCTCTGGCCGTAGTCGACGCGCTCGGCCTTGTCGCTCTCGAAGTCCAGGCCGTAGACCAGGTCGTAGCGGTAGAGTTCGCCGGCCAGGATGCCCAACTTGCGCTCGAGTCGCTTGCCGACGTCGCAGCCGAACCAGACCGGCTTGCCGTCCTGGAGCATCCGCACCGCCGCCCGCTTGAAGGGTTCCAGCTCGACGTTGAGGTAGCGGACGATCCCGCCCTCGACGACGCTGCCCAGGCAGTCGATGGTGTAGAGCCTGTTAAAGGGTTTATCGGCGGTGGGGCAGTTGATCAGGCAGACGGTCTCGCGCAGGTCGACACAGACGTGCCGGTCGAAGAAGCCGCGCGGGGTCAGCTCGCCGTCGCGGTGGAACTCGTCGTCCTTGTCGCGCCACTGCCAGTCGAAACTGCGCGGCGGCTCGCCCAGATGGATGGTCAGCAGGCGGTAGACCGCCGAGAGCATCTCGAGCTTGATCCGGCGCAGCTCGGCCTCGTCGACGCCCTCGGCGTGACGGCGGCGCAGTACGGCGGCGAACTCTCGCAGCTTGTCGGTCACCAGGGCGTTCATCGTCCGGGTGTTGCCGCTGGAGGCGGTCTCGGGCATGACCGTCTTGGGCACCACGCCGTACTTGGCCGCCAGGTTGGCGAACATGTCCCACTGGCCGCCGTCCTGGATGGGGTCTTTGAGCAGGTGCATCACCAGGCGGTCGTCGGTGCCCCGGTCGAGGGTCTCCAGGATGTTCTCGAGGAAGTAGTTGGCCTTCTCCAGCTTGTCCCAGAACATCAGGTAGTTCTGGGAGAGCTCGAACTCCTCGAGGTTGAGGCTCTCCCGGGCCGCCAGGCGCAGGACGTTGAGCCCGGCGAAGAGCCAGCATCGGCCCGACTTCATCTGGCTGGTGGCCTTGGGTGTCTTCAGGTGGATGCTGAAGGTGTGGTCGGTGGAGGCCGCCAGGTTGCGGTTGAGGGCCACCTGGTGGATATCGGCGGCGGTGACGGCGTTGAGGGCGGCCACGTTGCGCTCATCGGCCCAGAACAGGCCCGAGTACTCGCCCAGCATCTCCGGGGTCAGTCGCTTGTCCATCGTCGTCCTTTGGTCGTATGCTCGGAAGTTATCGATAAGCTCGGTTGATCGCGCGCTGGTTTTGCTGCCGTTGGTTTGGCGACCGGCCCGGATTTATCGAGCGCGCTGCGGATGTGAGCCAAGCCGAGTTCTCAGGCCAGGCCGGTCAGCCGCTCGGAGAGCTCCCAGAGCCCGCGTTGCAGCTCCGGATCCCGGGTGTAGGCGGCGGGTTCGGTGGGACGGTCGTTCTCGAAGTAGCGGCCGTGCAGTTCGGCGGCGTCGAGGTCGGCGGCCGGACGAAGCGTTCGCAGGGCGCCGCGTCGCGGGGGCTCGCCGCCGGGCCCGAAACCGGCGTGGAGCAGCTTGGTGCTGATCACCCCGGGGTGCAGGCACCCGCAGGCGATTCCCGAACCCTCGAGTCGTCGCGCCAGCTCCAGGGTGAAGGCGATGTTGGACCCCTTCGAGCGGGCGTAAGCCTCCCCGGCGTCGTAGCTCGTCGGGTGGACGGTCTGCTCGAGGGGTATCCCGTCGGTGAAGCGGTGGGCCATCGAGGCCGTCACGATTACCCGGCTGGGCTCGCTGCGCGCCAGCAGGTAGACCAGGCGGTTGACCAGCAGGAAGTGGGCCAGGTGGTTGACAGCCCAGGTCAGCTCGAAGCCCTCGGTCGAGTACTCGAGCTCGGTGCGGTAGACCCCGGCGTTGCAGATCAGCACCTCGAGGCGGGGCTCGTTCTTCATCACGGTCTCGGTCAGGGCCTCGACCCGGGCCAGCGAGACCAGGTCGGCCGGGTACCAGGCGTGGTCGCCGTCGAGGTCGGCCAGCAGCCGACGCCCCTTGGCCTCGTCGCGGCCGTGGAGCAGCAGCCGGGCGCCGCGCTCGTGCAGCTCCCGGGCCAGGGCCAGGCCGATGCCGTCGGTGGCCCCGGTCAACAGGACGGTCTTGCCGGCGATGCTCCAGTCGTGGGTGGTCATGGTGTCTGCGATACGCTCCCAATGGGGCTGTGGTTGCGGTCTTGTCGAACAGCTATATTTTGTATTGGTTATACTTATTGGTAAAAGATTGTCACCTGAAACTGAACCTAGGTCGAAAACGCAAAAGAGCGGCATTTAGAAAGGCAGTGCTGACAATCACCTCACGAAAGATTCTTCCTCGGCTAACCAACTTGCTTTCATACCTGCCAAAGCCGCTGTTTGAAAACGTTTATGCACATATTACCTGGGATACCCGGGATGCGAAGCAGGAGTCGCGACTTCCCGAAACAGAGCGTTCAATTGGAAGCGTCCGCTTAGAGAACATCTTGGCAT
>WJMB01000325.1 GCA_014728185.1 Candidatus Coatesiibacteriota bacterium | reverse complement strand
GTTGATCGGCGGGCGGATCCTGCAGATGTGGATCGTCAACGACTGGACCATGGTCAACCGTCTGTGGGTCGGCGGTCTGGTGCTGGCCCTGGCCTGTGCCCTGCTGTTGTTGTACGATCTACTGACGACGCTGCGGAGCCGGGCGGCGGCGATCCTGCTCCTCGGCGTCTCCCTTTTCGGCGGCCTGTGGGGTTGGCGGGCCTTCATCTTCGACAATTACGCCAAGCCGACCGGCCCGGCCCGGGAGATGGGTGAACTGATCAACGAGTTGGCCCTGGACGATTCCTGGCTGCTGACGCCGGACATGGGCGTAACGCCCTACTACGCCGAGATCCCGACCCTCGACGCCGAGGTCCATCCGGTGGCCAACCGCCACCTGCAGCAGCACCCCGGCGATCTGGATTATGTTCTCGAGCATCAGGTGGACTTCGTCATCGTCATCTCCGAGCATTTAACGCCTCTGGGAGAGGATCACACCCATCGCGCCGTCAGCGGCCTGCTCTACCAAACCGATTACTTCCATGAGCACTTCCGTCCGGCGCTAATCGCTGAGTGGAGGCAGAGCCTGGCCCTGGACATCTTCCTGGAGAAGGGCGGCCGCTACTTCCACCTCTTCATCTCCGACCGCATCGACTATGACGTTCCCGAGCCGCTGCCGATCAAGCTGCGCTATTTCGGCTCCGTCCCGCCGTCCTACCCCCGACTGGGCATCGAAGAGGGCTTCATTTGGTGAGGGCTTGACGGGTTCGGTTTGCGCGGGCGGAAACGATAGACCGGAGCTTCTCGAACCCGGCAATGAAAACCGTCATCCAACGCGGGTATGATTGTTGCTGGCACATGCAAATCCGTCGCTCGACGCGCAGCGAACCCACCGGGGCTCGTCCTGATGGTGACTGATTATTGCCCTCGAGGTGCTGCAAGAAACGTGCCAACGCCTCCCCGTCGAAGGACCCGGCGCATTCGTCGGGCGAGAGTCCGTTTCGGCGGGGCCGCCCTCCACAACCGTCGAGCCCGGCCCAGGAGAAGAAACCACGATGACCGAATCCAACCCCTCCCGCCGCTGGTTGATCCTGGCCGCCGTGGTCCTGGTTCAGCTCTGCGTCGGCGGCATCTACGCCTGGAGCGCCATCGCCAAGCCCCTGGCCGACGACTACGGCCTGATGGAGTGGCAGACCCAGTTGATCTTCGGCATCAACATCGCCGTCTTCGCACTGACGATGCTCTTCGCCGGTCCGCTGCTGGACCGTCGCGGCCCCCGTTTGCCGGTGATCATCGGCGGGCTGCTTTTCACCGTCGGGTTGTTGTTGGCCGGCTTCTCGGGCGGGCGCTTCCTCTGGCTGCTGCTGGGCTACGGCGTGGTGGCCGGGGCTGGGATCGGCTTCGTTTACCTCTGTCCCATCGCCACGGCGGGTCGTTGGTTCCCCAAACGCAAGGGGCTCGTGACCGGGGTGGCGGTGGCCGGTTTCGGCGGCGGGGCGGTGTTGCTTTCGACGCTGGTCGAGGGCCTGCTGGCCCGGGGGCTGACGCCGCTGGATATATTCGGCTGGATCGGCCCGGGCTACGGGCTGCTGATTCTGCTCTGCGCCTTGGTGTTCCGCAACCCACCGGGGTCCAAGCTGGCGACGTCCAGGGCCGAGCTGCCCCGGGTCGGTCGCGACCCGCGCTTCTGGCGTTTCTTCGGGGCGATGTTCGCGGCCACCTTCGCCGGGCTGTTGGCCATCGGCAATCTCAAGCGTTTGGGCCTGGCCGGTGGCGCGCCGGAGTTGATCGCCGCGGCGGCGGTCAGCGCCCTGGCCATTGGCAACGCCGCCGGACGCATCGCCTGGGGTCTGATCGCCGATCGCTTCGGCCGCCGCCTGGCCAGCGTGCTCAGCCTGATCCTGCTGGCGGCCAGCATCCTCTTCCTGCTGGCCTCGGCGGGCTGGGGCTGGGTCTTCCTGGCCGCCGCGGCGCTGACCGGTTTCAACTTCGGCGCGGCAATGGTCCTCTACGCCACGCAGACCCAGGACTCCTACGGTTCGGAGAATTTCGGCCGAGTTTACGCCTACGTTTCGCTGGCCTACGGGCTCTCCGGCACAACGGGACCCTTCGTCGGCGGTTTGCTGTATGACTTGAGCGGTGGTTACGGCGTCGCGGCCCTGGTGGCCGCCGGGGTGGCCGTGGCCGGCGCCCTGTTCTACATCCTGATGGAGCGTCCGGTGCGCGCCTTCCAACCCCGCGCCGACGCCGGCACCACGCCTTTGGAGGTCACCGAGCCGTGAGCGAGTGGTGGGAGAGCTTTTTCGACGAGGTCTGGGATAAGGCCGGTTTCGCCTCGCGGGGCGACGAGGCCGCCCCAGAGGAGCTGGACTACATCCAGCGCTGGCTCCGACTCGAGTCGGGCTCGTCGCTGGCCGACATCTGCTGCGGCATCGGCCGCCACAGCGTTCCCCTGGCCCGGCGGAGAATCCAGGTCTACGGCGTCGACCTCACCGCCCGCTATCTGGAGCGGGCGGCCGATCACTCCGAGGGCCTGCCCCTGCGCCTGCGCCGCGCCGATATGCGCGATACCGGCCTGCCCGGCGGCGCCTTCGACGGCGTGCTCAATTGGTGGACCAGCTTCGGCTACTTCGCCGACGAGGCCGAGAACGCCCGGGCGCTGGCCGAGTGGTCGCGCCTGCTGCGCCCCGGCGGGCGGCTGCTGATGCTGCTGATCAACCGCGACGGCCTGATGGCCAACTTCCGCCCCCGCTCCGGCCGCATCGACGAGAGCGGCTGGGCGCTGATCGAGGACGCCGAGCTGGATTACCGCAGCGGCCGCGTCGAGAACCGCTGGACCTGGATCTCTCCCGAGGGCGAGCGCCACGAGCGACATCTGAGCCTGCGCCTCTACGCCCTGCACGAACTCGTTGCCTTGGGCGCCGCCGTCGGTCTGAGACTCGAGACCGCCCACGGCGACCTGGAGGGCGCCCCGGCCGACCGGCATCACAACCATATGTACGTCACCTTCATCAGAGAGCGTTAGGGGGAATCGATGGCCGAGCTGCAACTGGGACGCTTCGAGTACTGCCTGAAGGTGGCCGAGTTAGGTAGATCGCTGGAATTCTACCGCAAGCTGGGCTTCGAGATGATCGGCGGCGTCCTCGACGAGGGCTGGGCCATCGTGCGCCACAGCGATTGCACCCTGGGGCTGTTCCAGGGGCATATCGCAACGAACCTGCTCAACTTCCGGGGAGGCGATGTTTTCGCCATTGCCAAGGAGCTCCGGGCTCGAGGACTGGAGCTGAACCGGGAGGCTCAGACTGAGGATGACGGCAGCGCAGCCGCCGAAATCCATGACCCCGACGGCAACCGCATCTACTTCAACACCTTCCCCGGCGAGGAGCCCTGAGGGTGATAGTGCGGCCATTTAACGGGGCGGACCAGAAGGTCCGCCGGTTCTATTGGAAGAACCATCAAACAGCAAGGGGTAGCAATCCCGGCCCTGCGTAGGGGTCGGTGGATATGGGTCAAAGGTCAAAGAGTCAGTTGGGACCCCAGGCATGGTTGTT